>DATCFJ010000027.1:0-8399 GCA_036509605.1 Polyangiaceae bacterium
TCGGTGACCTGCAGGCGCGGCTCTCGGCCTATCCCGAGGCGATTGCCACGTATGATCGCGTCGGCCAATACTACTCGTCGCAAGGCTTCGCGCTCAAGGCGATCGCTGTTTATAAGCAGATCCGCGAGCTGATCAAGAAGCATGCGCCGGACCTGGCGGACCGCTACGGGCATATCGTGCCCAAGCTGGCCGAGATCTACACGCAGCTCGGCCTGACGAGTGACGCGCTCGCGGCCTACGACGAAGTCGCGACTCGCTTGCAGCGCGCTGGGCGCGACCGCGAAGCCATCGAAGTCTTCACCAAGATGGTCGGGCTCGACGCGCAGAACCCGCTCCCGCACTTGCGCCTGGCCGAGGCGCGCTGTCGCGTACAAAGCCTGGACGAAGCCATCGAGTCTTTCTGGACTGCGGCAGAGCTGCTGCTGAGCTTGGAGCGCAAGGACGACGCGCTCAAGGTGATTGAGCGCATCCTGCATTTCAAGCTCGACCCGCGCTACGCCTGGGTCGCAGCCGAGCTGTACCTAAAGCGCGGCACGCGCGAGGACGGCCTGCAGGCGCTCACCAAGTTGCAGGTCTGTTTCCAAGCGGACCCGAAGAACCTCGACACGCTGGGCTTGCTCGCTCAGGCGTTCACCTTGATCGGGCAAGAAGCCAAAGCGATCGAAGTGTACAAAGAGATGGCTCGCATCGCGCGCGACGGCGAAAAGCGCGATCTTTTCGAGCGGCTGCTGGCGCATTTGCGCGACGTGGCACCGCACGATGAACAGGTTCGCGCGCTGCAGAGCCTGCCGCCAACGCTCGGCAACAACTCGTCTCGGCCGCCTTCGGCTTCGGGTTCGATAGCTCCGCTCAGCGTCGGCGACAGCGAGGTCGAGTTCATCGACGAGACGACCGAGCGCGACGCGCTGAGTGTCGCGCCCAACGCTGCCATGCCGCTTCCGCTGACGCGGCCCATGATGGCCAGCGCGCCGGACGTGGTGGTTGTCGACGAGACGCTCGAGGCGGCCGAGGAATTGGCCGATCCGAGCTCGTTCGACGCACGCGGCCACGCGCGCAAAGCGGTGGTCGACGCAGAGTCGTTCCGCAAGTTGCGCCTGTATCCGAAGGCCATCGAGGCGCTGCACATCGCCCTCGAGATCGATCCGCGTTCGCTCGAAATTCGCCAGAAGCTGCGTGAGCTGTTGGTGGAGTCCGGTGATCGCGAAGGAGCGATCGCCGAGACACTGAACATGGCGTCGCTGCAGCTTGACAACGGCGACATGGCGCAGACCGAGGCGCTCATCTACGAGGTGCTGGAGATCGAGCCGGAGCACCCGGAAGCGCTGGCGATGCTCGAGCATATCGCTCCCTCGCAGGTCGGCTACGCCGAAACCGATGACGGGCGCACGCGCGTGCAAGCGCCGCGCGACATGGTTCACTCTGTGGACGGCTACGACCCCGACGCGCCGCTGCCCTCTTACGACTTGGAGGAGATCGGCGCCGAGCAAGCGATGAACTCGGAGCCGGGGCGATCGTTCCTTCAGCGTCCGGCATTCGACGTTCAAGACGACCCGTTCGAGGCCGATCAGCCGTTACCGAGCTTCCCCATGGGCTCGGAGCCGGACGCGCGCGAAGTCTCCGGGCGCGACCTGGATGACTACGAAGAAGAGGTGCTCGAGGTCTCGACCGTCGAGGACTTCGTGCCGCAGGCGGCCGCCGCTGTCGCGGCGCCGATCAACGGCACGGAAGGGCTGGAGGATGTCCTCGACGAGGCGGACTTCTTCGCTACTCGCGGCCTGTACGAAGACGCGAAGGCGATCTTGGTCGAGCAGCTCTCGCGTACACCGCAGCACCCGCTGGTGCTCGAACGCCTGCGTGAGATCGACACCGCGCTCGGCTCTTCTGGCGAGAGTCAGACGATCGAGCGTTCGCAGCTCGGCAAAAACCAAGAGCAGGAAGCACTGGATTTCGACGTCGCTCAGTCACTCGGTGCACTGGACGAGATGGAGCTGCCGGCGGACAGTGTGGCTGCGTTCAACGCTGCGAGTGACGTCGACGTCGATCAGGTGTTCGAGAAGTTCCGCGCCGGTATTCGCTCGCAAGTTTCGGAGAACGACAGCGCGACGCATTACGATCTCGGTGTTGCATACAAGGAAATGGGCCTGATCGCCGACGCCATTCACGAGTTCGAATTGGCGGCGCGCGACGCGCAACGCGAGTGCAACTGCTTCGCCATGATCGGCATGGTTTACCTCGAACAAAATCAGCTCGACCGGGCCGCGGAGTCTTACGTGCGGGCGCTCAGCGCCGCCAACAAGACGGTCGAACAAGAGATGAATCTCTATTACGACTTAGGCACCGTGTACGAGATGAAGGGCAAGAGCCAGGACGCGCTGTACTACTTCCAAAAGATCGCGCGCCGCGACCCCGGCTACCGCGATATCGCCGAGCGCATCTCCGGGCTGCAGCCCGAGAAGGAAGCGTCCCCAGTGTCATCGAGCGCGCGCGCGGTCGGGGACCAGGATGAGTTTGATAGCGTGTTCGATGACTTGTTCGAGGGTGGTGGGAAGAGCTCGCGCTGAAGCGTGAAAGAGCGGTTCTCTTCCGATCTCTTTGCTCTTTTCTTCTCTCGCGCTCCAGCGCGCGCTAGGCAGTTCAGCCGCCCGCCCCGGTGCGCGCGAAGCGCGGCACGCGTGGCGCCCAAGCGCGCGCCACGCAGTGCGGCCGCATGGCGGGAACCAAAACGAGCGAAAAGTCTTGGAAGACTCCCCCGTCGGGGATCACGAAGCGCGTCAGATCGCGATCTCTCAGCGCAGCGCGAGCGGCCAATCGCTACCGGACGCCGCTAGGCAAGAAATAACCCCGGTCGCGTCACCGCGACAGGCACGCTACCCGTCTTTATCCACGATAGACGCGAGTAACTCGCCCTGTGCGCACAGCGTGCCCTCGACTGTGGCCTCACCGCGCAGCTTCCACACGTTGGAGCGGTGTTGGATGACTTCGACGTAGAGGTCGAGGCGGTCACCGGGGGTCACTGTGTGGCGGAACTTCGCTTTGTCGATGCCCAGGAAGTACATCAGGCTGCGCGAGGCATCGAAGGGTTCTGAGGCGTAGGCCAAGATGCCGCCTATCTGCGCGAGCGCTTCGATGATCAGGACGCCCGGCATGATCGGGCGCTCCGGGAAGTGCCCTTGGCACCAGGGTTCGTTCGCGCTCACCATCTTGTGCCCGCGAATGTTTTCGCCGGGCACGATATCGGTCACGCGATCGACGAGCACGAACGGATAGCGATGCGGCAAGATCTCGAGGATCTTGGCGACTTCGAGTTTGACGCTCTTCCGTTGAACCATGCGAGAGCTCCTGTCCCCCTCCGCGCCGCCCCGTCCCCCCGAACGTTCGTCAGTTCTTCGGGCCAACCATCGCCGGCGGTGCCGTTCGCGGCATGCTCAACGTCGAAGGTGAGCCGCTGGCAGGTGCCTTCTTGTCGACCGGAGCCTTGCCGCCTTCGTCGCCCGCGCCCTGGTTGTACAGGGTGATGATGCGGTCGGTGACGTCTAGGTCGCTACGCACGTACGGCGCGGCTTGCTTGTCGACGACGAGATCAAGGCCCTCTTGCGTCGCTAGGCGGCGAATCGCGCCCATGATTTTTTGCACGATGGGCTGCGTGAGCTCGCCCTGCTTCTTCTGCAGCTCCTTGTTGTAGTCGACGAATACGCCCTGCAGCGCCATCATCTCTCGCTGCCACTTGTCGACGCGCTTGGCGAGCGCGGCCTTGCTCAGGACATCGCGCTGCTTCTCGATGTCCTCGCGCTCCTTTTGCAAGTCCTCTTGCTTCTTGTCGAGCTCGCGCTGCTTGTTGTCGAAGATCTTCTTCAGTGAAGCTTGGGCGCGTAGGCCGTCTTCGGTTTCCATGATCGCGCGTTGCGTGTCGACCACCGCAATCTTGGATTGGGCGCGGGCCTCCGAGGCACCGAGCAACACCGCGAATGCGGTCACGACGACACTAAGGAACCGAAACGAGCTCTTCATGGGGACCCGGCTTAGCGTTCGGTTCGGGTTGGGTCAAGCATGGGTCGGCATTTGCCGGCCGAAAGGCAGCGGAAATCATCCGAGCGAGCGGCATACTCAGTAATTCAGAAGATGCCTTTTGCAGCCCACCTCACATCTCGCCCCGCGAGCCTGCCCCGGACCCTGGCCGTGGGCATCGCTCTCGCGACGATTGGTATCGGCGCTCGCGCCGAAGCCGACGAATGTACGGGGGGCGAGCCGTGGGCTCGGCTCGAGGCGAGTGCATCGAATTTTGCGCGACCTCTGCCGCTCACGCTGACCGCGCTGGCGGTGGTCACGCCGTTAGGCTTTGCGCCGACGGGCCTCGACCAGCGCTTGCGCATCGTCGCGCAGCGCGATTTCGCCGGTAGGCCCAATCTGGAGCCGGTCAGCGTCTGGACACCGTACGTGCTCGCGGGGGGATTCGTCGTCGGTTACGGCATCAGCGCCGCGGTCGGCTCTTGCTCAGGCAAGCGCGGGTTCTCGCCGCTGCTTCAGGCCGGAGTAGTCACGTTCGTGGGAGTGGGCGCGCTGAAGCTCGCGGTGGGGCGTCGTTGGCCCAACGGCGGCGGCAATCCGAACGCGCCCGATCGCTTGGAGCACCCCGCTGGCGCACACGACTTTGCTCCCTTTCGACGCGGCTTCGCAGCTTGGCCAAGTGGACACACGGCATTGCTGTTCGCCGGTGCCTCGGCGTTTCGCGCTTCGAACTCGGAGCTCGGCTGGGTGTCCTGGCTCGGCTACCCGCTCGCGCTGGGAGTGGCAGGCGGTATGTGGTTCGGCGACCACCACTATGCGTCGGACATCATCTCCGGCGCACTGTTCGGCGAAGCCGTCGGCAGCAGCGTGGGCCAGAGCTTCTCCCAGGCACTCGGTGTGCCGGGTGAGCTAGCTCTGGTACCGAGAAATCAGGGCGGATTTGCCATCCAATGGCAGGGGCAGTGGTGACGCAAGCGCGAGCTTAGCGAGCGTTCAGACGATCACGAAGTCGTCGGTTTCGGCGGCTTCCTCGCCGGCCATTGTGCTGGTCTCTTCGTCGCGCTTCACGGCCAGCTCGTACAAATCGACGAACACTTTGGGGTGCGCCTTGACCAGCTCCATGAGGCGCTCCCGCGCGAGGAATAGCGTGACCGTTGGGTGGTGCGCGACAACATCCGTGATCGCTGGCCTGCGCAGCACGAGCGCAACCTCGCCCACGACGTCGCCGGGACCTAGTTTGGCGACGATGGTGCTCTCGCCCTTGTCTTGGTGCACGATTGCGACTTCACCGAGCGCGATCAGGTGCAGGCCTTCGGGCTGTGAGCCTTGGGTGACGACCTTGTCTCCGGCTTCAAAGGTGCGAATCGCGAAGCGCTCGACCAACGCGGGGCGCTCTGCTGGGTTTGCGCCACGCAGAATGAAATTGGTGCGCATCAGATTTTCGAGCATGCGCCGGCGACAGAACTCTGCGAACTCGCGACCAACGCTCGGCGCTTTGCCGACCACCCGATCCAAGTCGGTTTTGGTCGCAACCAAGACCACGCAGGGCACGGCGGCGACCACGGTTGCCGTACGGGGAGCTCGCGAAAGTAGCGCCATTTCCCCGAATAACGCGCCGCTACCCAGGCGCGCCAGGGCGATTGGCGTGCCGTTGCGTTTGGCGGCCGCCTTTTGCACGTCGAGCTCGCCACGCGCGACGAAGAACGCTTCCTCGCCGGTGCTGCCCTCTTCCACCAGGACCGTTCCGCGCGCCACCACACGGACGTCGAAGATCTCGATCATGGCGCGCAGCCCCTTCTCGTCCAACGACGAGAACAGGACTTGCGGTGACAGTTTGGGAGCCGGGCTCGCCGCGCGGTCATCGCTGAAGGCTTTGACGCTCGCGCCGACGACCGCGACGGCTTTTTCGAGCAGCGCCTTGCCCTTGAGTGAATCGGGCCAGGGCGTGAAGTCGGCGCTGACGCCGGGCAAGTTCGGAGGCGCGCCGCGCTTTTCCAGGAGCCGGCTCGAACCCTTGGCGAACGCGCCCGCGATCAGCGACAGGGATGCGGCCTGGTCGCCGCCGTAGTCGCGCAGCTTGCGGGCGGCAGCGACCGACAACGGCAGATTCCCGGCGTCCACCGCGCGTTCGACTGCGACCTCGAGACCGCGCTTGGCGTTTTCGGCGTCCCCGAGCGCGCCTAGCATCCACGCGCTAACGAGCAGCCCGAGCGCGGCGCGCGAGTCGAGCGCGAGCAGCGCCCCGCTATAGCGAAGGGCTGCTTCGAAGTCAGAAGCTTCGGCGAAAGTCAGCGCAAGGTCTGCGGGCGAGCCAGTAGCCATCCGTCGATGATAGGGGGGCACAGGCGCGGTGTCTGCGCAAAAAGTGGTCGCCGCCTGGGAGCGCTTAGGGCTTCGGGTATCTCGAGGCGAGTCACTCGCCCGGAGTCTGGCGCTTCGGATCGCGTAGGCGTCGAATGGCCGCGCTCATGGCGTTTGCCGTCGCCCCCACGAGCGGCACGACGAAGGGGTAGTCCATGCGGGTCGGACCGATGATGCCGACGGCGCCGCCCGGCTCGCCGCCCTCCTCGCGGTACGGTGCCGCGACGAGGCTCACGGGAAAGCCGACCATCTCTTCGGTCTCTTCGCCGAGGAACACGTTCACGTGCTCGGAGGCCAACGTGCGGTCCAGCAGCGTGAGCAGGCGTTCGCGGTCTTCGAGCGCCAAAAGCAAATCTCGAACGCGCTCCACGCTGCCGAACTCAGGGCTCTCGAGCAGCCTGGATTGGCCTTGAATCACCACGTCGACGCCGCGTGTCGCATTGTCTGTCGCCGCACGCACCAAGGACAAGCCGAGCTGGCGCAAGGTAGCGATCTCGTCCACGTGCTCGTTTACGCCGGTTGCAAAATGCTCGCGCAGCGCGGCTAGCGTGCGGCCTTTAACGACCTCGCTCAGCATGTTGTGCACGCGCTCGAGCTCGAGCTCGCTCACCGGCTTCTCAACATGAATGAACCGGTTTTGCACGGTGCCGTCAGAGAACACCATCACGCTGAGCAGCTCGAACGGCCGCGTCGGGATGAAGCGCAGGGTAAGCAGCGTGCGGCTCTCGGTGCGCGCGCGCACGAGTACCGCGGGCGCTCCGCTCAGATCCGACAGCAATTTCCCGGTTTCGCGCAGAATGTCCGAGTCGACGTTGAGCTCGCTGAAGTATTCTCGGATGCGAGCCGCGTCCGGCTGCGAAACTTCCCGCACTTGCATCAACGCGTCGACGAAGATGCGAAACGCGGCCTCGGTCGGCACACGTCCGGCAGAGGTGTGTGGCTGCGCTAGGTAGCCGGCCTCTTCGAGATCTGCGAGCTCGTTTCTGATCGTCGCGGCAGACAACGAAAACCCGTATTTGCGCGTCAGCGTGCGGCTGCCCACGGGCTCGGCCGTGGCAATGAACTCCGTCACCACCGCGTACAGCACCGAGCGGGCTCGTTTGCTGAGGGGCGGCGAGATCGACATTGCCTAAACGAGAGCTTTTGCCCTTTCAGACGGTTCGTCAAATTCGAAGCGCGGCAGCGGCTTTCTGGGCACGTCTGGACCGGATTTTGGCCTGCCCGCCCGCTTCGGGTCAGGCTCTGCGGGTGACGACGCCCCGTCCCCTCATTGCCGCACTCGGCTTCTTGCTGCTCGGGGCGACCCCGAGCCTCAAACCAAAGCCAAAGCGGAAGCCGCTCATTCATCACGTTGCTAGACGAGTGACACATGGCAAGCAGCTGCCGCTGAGGCATGCCCCGGGCTCGCGTGCCGAGGCCTACGCCGCCATGTCGGCTACGACGTGTCTGGCGGCCCTGAACGAGCGGCACATCCCGTTCTCGCGCGAGGAGCCCAAGCGTGGCGTCGAAATTCCGGTTCGACTCACCGGCAGAGTAGCGGGCGTGCTGTACCGCACGGACTTTCCGGATGGCGAACGCGGCAGCGTGCCGTGGGAGGTGTTCGACTGTCGCTTGGTTTTGTCACTCGACGACTTCGGCGAAATTCTGCGCACCCACTCGGTGGTCGAAGTGCGAATCTTTTCGGCGTGGCGTCCGCCGTCCAAGAGCTGGCCGATGACCGAGTGGGCGCGCCGGCACGAAGGCGCTCTGGCGGTCGACGTCCGTGAGCTGCGCAAAGACACCGGCGAGGCGCTCAATGTTCTCGACCAATTTCACGGCGCGCTGGGCGCCGCGCAGTGCACCCCGGACGCGCCGCTGCCCAGCCCCGACACTCCGGAGGCCCGCGAGCTGCGCGAGATCGTGTGCGCGGCGGCCGAGGCTCACATCTTCAACAGCATCCTGACCCCCAACTACAATCCCCCGCACAGGAACCATTTCCACCTGGAGGTGACCCCGGATGTGGATTGGTTCATGCTCCGCTGAACCGCGCGAAT
>DATCFJ010000028.1:0-3135 GCA_036509605.1 Polyangiaceae bacterium
TGGTTTCTGCTCAACGCATCTCCCGAGATACGCCAGCAGATAGAGAGCTTCGACAAGCTCCACCCTCGCTCGCAGCGCGACACGCCGATCCAAGGCATCGTGCTCACCAATGGCGATCTCGACCATTGCTTGGGTTTGTTGTCGATGCGGGAATCGCAACCGCTCGCGTTGTACTCGACCGCGCGCGTACGGAGCGGCTTCACCGAGGGCAACGTGCTGTACCGCACGTTGCAACGCTTCGACGGGCAGGTGAGTTGGCGGGCGCTCGATTTGAACGCCGCTGCAGCGCCGCTCCGCTTGTTGAACGGCACCGAGAGCGGGCTCACGCTGCGCGCTTTTGCCGCGCCCGGCAAAGCCGCGCTGCATTTGGATCAATCCAAACCCGAGCCGGGCGACAACATCGGCGTTCTGATCCGGGACACGCGCACCAACAAATCCCTCGCATACATTCCAGCTGCTGGCGCGAGCTCGCCGGCGGTCCTCGCTGCGGCGTCCGAAGCCGACGCTGTGTTCTTCGACGGCACGTTCTGGTCGAGCGACGAGCTGATCGCTCTGGGCGCCTCGAAGAACCGCGCCGAAGACATGGCGCACTGGCCGGTCGGCGGCGCACACGGCAGCTTGCGCTTCCTGGCCGAGCTCAGCCGCGCGCGGCGCGTGTTGATTCACATCAACAACACGAACCCCATATTGCGGGATGATTCAGCAGAGCGCGCTGAGGTGAACGCGGCCGGCGTGGAGGTCGCATTCGACGGCATGGAGCTCGAGCTGTGACCGAACGCGCGCCGCTGTCCGGCGAGGAGTTTGTGGACTGGCTGCGGCGTGAGGGTGCCAGCCGCTATCACGACGCGCACCGCGTGCACGTGCTGATGCACCAAGGCAAGCTGAACAAGGCGCAGCTTCAGCAATGGGTGCGGAACCGCTTCTATTACCAAACGCGCATCCCGATCAAAGACGCGATTATCCTCTCGAAGTCGGAAGATCCGGTGTTTCGGCGCGCTTGGATTCGCCGCATTCACGATCACGATGGAAACGCGCCAGGGGAGGGCGGGCTTGCGCTTTGGTTACGGCTCGCCGAGGGCGTTGGTCTCTCGCGCGCTGAGGTCGAAGGGCTGGGCTCGGTGCTGCCCGGCGTGAAGTTCGCGTGTGATGCGTACGTAACCTTGGTGCGCGAGCGCAGCCTGCTGGAGGCCGTTGCCTCGTCGCTGACCGAGTTTTTTGCGCCTGATTTGATGAGCCGGCGCATTCTCGCCTGGCAAGAGCATTACCCGTGGGTCGACGCAGAGATGCTCGCCTACTTCCGCTCGCGTGTGCCGCGCGCGCGCTTCGATTCCGAAGAAGCCATCGCTTACGTCGTACTGCACGCCACGACCTATGAGTTGCAAGAGCGTTGTGTTGCCGCGCTGATCCGCAAGACCGAGATCTTGTGGCAGCTGCTGGATTGCGTCGAGAAAGCCTACGTCCCGCGGAGCGCGGAGGCACCGTGAGCGGCGAGCCGCTGAGCCTCGAGCTGAAGCCGAAGCTCGCCGCCAAAACGAAGCTGCGCCTCGATCCGAAGACCGGCAAATACATCCTGCTTTATCCGGAGAAGGGTCTGCTGCTCAATCCTACCGGCGCGGCGATCCTGAAGCTTTGCACTGGCGAGCAGGCGCTGTCTGCCATCATCGCGACGCTCGCGCTCGAGTTTCAGAGTGACACCGAAAAGGTCCAGGCCGAGGTCGTGACCTTCGTGCAAGGTCTACTCGATCGAGGCCTGCTTCAGGCCGAACCGTGAGCAACGCGCTTCGTGATACCCGACGGGCTGACGCGCTTGCCGATACCCGACGGGGTGACGCGCTTGCCGATACCCGACGGGGTGACGAAGACCGGCTGTACACGCTGATCGCCGAGCTCACTTACCTGTGCCCGCTGCGCTGTGTTTATTGCTCCAATCCGACCGATCTTGCCGCGCACCCCGATCGCCTGCAAACGGCTGATTGGCTGCGCGTGTTCCGTGAGGCGTCCGAGCTTGGCGCGCTGCAGCTCAACTTGAGCGGCGGTGAGCCGCTACTGCGGAAGGACCTCGAGGAGCTGGTAGAGGGCGCCAACGCTCTCGATTTTTACACGAACCTGATCACGAGCGGCCTGCCGTTGACGCGCGAACGCCTAGTGCGGCTACAGGGCGCGGGGCTCAGCAGCGTGCAAGTGTCCCTGCAGGACACGATCCCGAGCGAATCGGATCGCATCGCGGGGCGGGAATCGTTCCAGCACAAGCTCGAAGTGGCGCGCTGGGTCAAAGAGCTGGGCTTGCCGCTGACGCTCAACATCGTGCTGCACCGCCAGAACTTGAGCCGCGTCGCGGACATGATCGCGCTCGCCGAGCAGCTCGGTGTCGATCGCCTTGAGCTCGCGAATACGCAGTATTTGGCGTGGGCTTTGCTCAACCGCGCTGCGCTCTTGCCGAGCCAAGCACAGCTCGACGAAGCACGTGAGGTCGCGCGTGCCGCGCGCGATCGGCTCAAGGGAAAAATCGAGCTTCTGTTCGTGCTGCCGGATTACTATTCGGATCGCCCCAAGGCTTGCATGAGCGGCTGGGGCAAACGCTACATGCTGGTCAGCCCTGACGGCTTAGCGCTGCCCTGCCATCTGGCGCACACGCTACCCGGGCTCAGCTTCGACAACGTGCAGGAGCGCTCGCTCTCGGACATCTGGCATCACTCGCCCGCGTTTGCGGCATTTCGCGGCGAAGCCTGGATGCCCGAGCCGTGTCAGAGTTGCGAGTGGCGCACGATCGACTTTGGCGGCTGCCGCTGTCAGGCCTTCCACCTCACGGGTGACGCCGCTGCCACCGATCCGGCCTGCGGTCTCTCACCCAAGCACGACCTGATCGTACAAGCCCGCGCCGCCGCACAAGAGCAGCTCATCCCGCTCTCCCTGCGCTACCGCGAAATCCGCCGCTAGTGCCGTGAATGGGGCTTGGCGTCCACGTGAGTTTTGAGAGTTCCTGAAGGCTTCCCGAAGCATGCCGCCGAAGGCTTTGACGGCCCGCGGCGTAACGCATGACCATCAATAAAATCTTGGATCGGGCTGCGCGAGGAGTGTTTTGTTTGGGGCTGGACTGAGTGCGAGCAGAGCTTGCCGTCGGCGCCGACGACGTGT
>DATCFJ010000029.1:0-13324 GCA_036509605.1 Polyangiaceae bacterium
TCGCGGTCGTCGGCGCTATCGCCGTCGCGCGCGGCAAGCCGCACGTCCGCCGCGAGTCGAAGAGCGCGAGCCCCACCGATCGCATGTTCCACGGCCCGCTGATGGCTCGCGACGCGCAGCGCCCGCTGCCGACCAAGGCCCAAAAGGCTGCCGCTAAAGCCGCCGCAGGAGGCGTCTGATGAACACCCTTGGCTACTTCGTCGAGCAATACATCATGCTCTCGGGCGCGCTGTTCACGCTCGGCTGCATCGGTTTTTTGGTGCGCCGCAACGTGCTCGTGCAGCTGATGAGCATCGAGCTGATGCTCAACTCGGTGAACCTGACCTTGGTTGCTTACAACCGGCAGCACACCGCCGACCTGAACGGGCAGGTCTTTGCCTTCTTCATCATCGCAGTGGCGGCGGCGGAAGTCGCTGTCGGCCTCGCGATCGTGCTCGCTTTCTACCGGCTGAAGTCCAGCGTCCAGAGTGACGAAGCGGACCAGCTTCGTCACTGAACCTGTAGGGCTTATCACTCATGCAAGCGATCTTGGCTCTGTTCCCCGCCAACGACTACACGCTGCTCGCGTTCATCGTGCTGCTCCCGCTGCTTGGCGCTGCGGTGAACGGCGTGTTCGGCAAGCGGCTCGGTAAAGAAGCCGTCTCCCTCCTCGCGCTGAGCGTCATCTTCGTCTCCTTCGCGCTGGCGGTGGTGACGTTCCTCGGCCTCAGCCACGTGCAAGAGGGCGAGGCCGCGGCCCGCTTCTATTGGAAGGGTTGGGAGTGGTTTCACCTCACGCAACAGAACGGTAACAGCGTCGCGCTGAACGTCGCGTTCTCCGTGGACGCGTTGAGCGGCACGATGGCGCTGATCGTCACCGGCGTCGGCTTCCTGATTCACCTCTACTCAGTCAGTTACATGGCCGAGGATCCGAGCTTTCATCGTTTCCTCACGTACCTGAATCTGTTCATCTTCTCGATGCTGGTGCTGATCCTGGGCGACAGCTTGCCGGTGCTCTTCGTGGGCTGGGAAGGCGTCGGTCTGTGCAGCTACCTCTTGATCTCCTTCTGGTTCGAAGATGAGAAAAACGCGGCCGCTGGTAAGAAGGCCTTCATCACCAACCGCATCGGTGACTTCGGCCTGCTCGTGGCCATGGGCCTGCTGCTCTATTACACGGGCGCCTTGGATTGGTCGGGCATCGAGGGCGGCGCCAAGAACCTGCTCACGCCCGTTCAAGTCTGGCCGCTCGGCACGCACGTGCCGGCCGCGAGCTTGCTGCCCGCGAACTGGGAGGCTTGGGTCAACCTGCCGCGCTACGTGAGCGCGGCGACTTTGGTGGGGCTCGCCCTGTTCCTTGGTTGCGCGGGCAAGAGCGCGCAGTTCCCGCTGTATGTTTGGCTCCCGGACGCGATGGCCGGACCAACGCCGGTCAGCGCCTTGATTCACGCGGCAACCATGGTTACGGCGGGCATCTACCTGCTGTGCCGGCTCTCGTTCGTGATGGTGCTGAGCCCTGCGGCGATGTTCGTCGTCGCTTGTACCGGCGCCTTTACGGCGCTGTTGGCGGCCAGCATCGCCTTCGCACAGCACGACATCAAAAAAGTCCTCGCGTACTCAACGGTGAGCCAGCTCGGCTATATGTTCCTCGGCGTCGGCGTCGGCGCATTCACCGCTGGCTTCTTCCATGTCATCACCCACGCCTTCTTCAAGGCGTGTCTGTTCCTCGGCGCAGGCTCGGTGATCCACGCCATGCACGCGCGCATCCACGACTCGGATGCCTCGCAGGACATGCGCAACATGGGCGGCTTGCGCAAATACATGCCCATCACGTTCTGGACGTTCGCCGCGTCCTGGGCGGCGATCGTCGGGTTGCCAGGTACCAGCGGCTTCTTCTCGAAAGACGAGATCCTGCTCAAGGCCTACACGTCGTTCGTGAAGCCCCCAGTGCCAGGCAATCAGCTCAGCGACGCGGGCATCACCATCGACCTGTTTCAGTGGCCGGAGTGGGCGGGCACCGCCCTTTACGCGATCGGCCTAGCGACGGCGCTGATGACCGCGTTTTACATGACGCGGCTGTTCATCGGCATCTTCTTCGGCGAGTTCAAAGGCTGGAAGATCGTCAAGAAGTGGCAGGAGCCCGCGCACGGCGAGCACGGCCATGATCACGGTCACGCCCACCACGACCCGGGCGTCCCGCTCGAGGGGCCAACGCCGCACGAGTCGCCCTGGCAAATGTGGCTGCCGCTCGCCATTCTCGGCGCGCTGGCTGCGTTCTCGGGTTTCTTGAACGCCGCGCCGCTGCACATCACGCCGTTCGACACCTGGCTCGAACCGGTATTCGCTAAGGCCAGCTCGTCGGTGGCGCTGATCGCGAATGCCGAAGAGAAGGTGCCGCTGTTCCTGGGCTTCGCCTTGCTAGCCTTCCTCGGTGGCTCGGGCATCGCCGTCTACATTTACGTGCTGCAGAAGGGCAAGCCCGCGCAAACCTTCGTGGAGACGTTCCCGGGCTTCCACGCGCTCGTCTTCGACAAGTGGCGCGTCGACGAGTTCTACGACGAGTACGTGATCGGCGCTGTGGACTCGCTGGCCGAGTTCTTCACCTGGGCCGACAAGTGGATCGTGGATTTCCTGCTCGCGCGCGTGTCGGCGTTCTTGGTTTCGACCACGGGCACCGCCCTCCGCTTCATCCAAACGGGCCGCGTGCAGACGTACGCTGCCGTCATGGTGCTCGGCCTCGGTGGGGTAGGTTGGTTCTTCGTCACTCCGCGCGCCGAAGCGGAGACGCTGACCGACGATAGCTCCGGCGCTTACAGCCTGAACGCTGCTGAAGGCCTCGGCTACAGCTACCGCTGGGATCTCAATAACGACGGCAAGTGGGACACCGACAAATTCGGTAGCCAAACCCATGCTGCGCTCAAGTTGGCAGTCAAAGAGAACCGAACCGTGAGGCTCGAAGTGAAGAATGCGTTCGGTAGGACCGCAACTAGGTCCTTCTCCTTCGCGCGCCCGGCGCCCGATCTTACGGGTAACGGCGGGCGCCCCGCGGACCAAGCAGCGCCGATGCGTAAGCTCGGTGCTGGCGATCCCCGCAGGCTGCTCAGGCCCGCTTCGGCTCCGGGGGTGGCGCAATGAATCCGCTAGCCGCCGCGCTGTTTCAAATCGCGCCGTACCTGCTCGCGTTCACCGTCGGCGCGCTCATCCCGCGCCGTCAGGGCGCAGCCGAGCGCGTCGCGATCGGTATCGTTGCCGCGCTGTCGGTGCTCTTGGTGCGCGGCTTGTGGCCGTCCGCTAACGCCGCAATCCCGGACGAGAACGCGCATGAGTGGAAGTACCTGCTTAGCGTGATCGTGTTCTTGCCCATCCTGGGCTCCGTGTTCGTGCTGTTCTTGCCGCGCCAGTCACCGGTGATTTTGAAGCGCGTCACGTTCTTGATCCTGGGCCTCGACGGCCTGCTCTCGCTCGGCCTCTTGTCCTCGCCGATGTCGCGCGGTTGGCACTTTCAGCAGATCGTCGAGTGGGTCCCGGCCTTCGGCATCCGCTATCACGTGGCGGTCGACGGCGTCAGCATGTGGCTGATTCTGCTGTCCACCCTGACCACACCGATTGCAGCATACGTCTCGTTCGGCTCGCTCAAGACGCGCATCAAGGACCTGTGCTTCGCCTTCCTGCTCTTGCACGGCGCGATGATGGGCGCCTTCGTGTCGCTCGACCTGTTCCTGTTCTTCGTGTTCTGGGAGCTGCTGCTGATCCCGATGATCATCATGATCGGCGTCTGGGGTGGCGTCGAAAAGGTGAAGGCGGCCTACAAGTTCTTCATCTACACGATGGTCGGCAGCATGCTGATGCTGGCCGCGATTCTGTTCATGGTCTGGAATTACTCGAAGCTCGCGGGTTACCCGAGTTTCGACTACCTGGCCTTGCAGCGTGTGGTCTTGCCGCACACGGCGGCCTGGCTGTGCTTCATCGGCTTCTTCCTGGCGTTCGCCATCAAGGTGCCGATGTTCCCGTTCCACACCTGGTTGCCTGACGCGCACGTGCAGGCGCCCACCGGTGGCTCGATCATCCTGGCCGCGGTGCTGCTCAAGCTCGGCGCCTACGGCTACATCCGTTACTGCATGGGCTTGCTCGGCGGCGTGGCTTGGATGTCGGCGGCGACTCTGGCCGGCGTGGCCATCGGCGGTGGCATCGTGTACGGCGCGCTTGTCGCCTGGAAACAGGACGACGTGAAGCGGCTCGTGGCCTACTCGTCCGTCGCGCACATGGGCTTCGTGATGCTCGGCCTGTTCGCAGGCACGCAGGCCGGCATGGAGGGCGCGGTCCTGCAGATGCTAAACCACGGCGTTTCGACCGGCGCGCTCTTCCTCTTGGTCGGCGTGATTTACGACCGCCGGCACACGCGCCTGGTGCGTGAGTTCGGCGGCATCGCCAAAGTGATGCCGATTTACGCCGCGCTGTTCGTGATCGTCACGATGTCGAGTATCGGTGTGCCCGGTACCAACGGCTTCGTCGGCGAGTTCATGATCTTGATGGGCACGTTCGTTTCGCAGACCCTCGGTGGTCAGGCGAAGCTGCAAGCTGGCCTCGCCTCTGCGGGCGTGATTCTGGCTGCCGTGTACATGCTGTCGGTCGTGCAGCGCGTGTTCTTCGGGCCGCTCTCCAATCCGAAAAACAAGCGGCTGCTCGACATCAACGTGCGCGAAACCATCGCGGTCGCGCCGCTGATCGCGCTGATCTTCGTGATCGGGCTGTTCCCGAACCTGATTCTGAGTCGCGTGGGCGATGGAGTCAGCGCCGTCCTGGAGCGCTATCAGGATTCACGAAAGTCGTACCAAGAACAGGGAGACTCGAACGCGGCTCGCTTGACCGATCGCCAAGGTGGCGCGCTCGAGCAGGGCTACCCCGAGGCTCCGGCGAAGAAGGCTGACGCGGCTCCCGCTGCGCAAGCTCAAGCTCTGAATGCGGTGGCGCCATGAACTTCAACTTACTGCTCGCTGTCTCGCCGATTTTGGCAGTCGCCATTGGCGGCCTGCTGCTCATGCTCGCTGAAGCGTTCGGCAAACCGGTGGCGCTCACGGGCGCGCAGGCCGGCTTGGTCTCGACCGACGCCGGCGCGGGCCGCTCGGACGAGCTTGCTCTGGGCAGCGCCGTGGTGCTGTTTGCGGGCGCGCTGATCAGCGTCGCGCTGTGGAAGGTCGGTCCAGAGAACATCGAGGGTGCAGCGTCGCTCGCGCCGTATCTGATCATCGACCGTTTCTCGCTCTTCTTCTGCTTCCTTTTGTGTCTCGGCGGCGGCCTCGCTTCGCTCCTCGCGGGCGGGTACTTGCCGGAGCACAACCTAGATCGCGGCGAGTTTTTTCCGCTGCTCGTGTTTTCGACGGTGGGCGCGATGGCGCTGGCCGCTTCGGGCGATTTTCTGAGCTTCTTCGTGGCGCTGGAGACGATGTCGCTCGGCGTGTACTGCATGATCGGCCTGCGCCGCGGCAACCTGCGCGCCAGCGAAGCCTCGCTCAAGTACTTCCTGCTCGGCAGCTTTGCGGCCGCGCTCACCTTGATGGGCGGCGCGCTGCTCTACGGCGCGACCGGCCACACCGACTTCGTCGGTATCGGTGAGGGCATTGCCACGATCGGCAAAGCGCACAGCGCGGTCAGTGCGCCGCTCGTGCTGATCGCGGTTGCACTGGTGATCGCCGGGCTGGCGTTCAAGATCAGCGCAGTGCCGTTCCACATGTGGACGCCGGATGCGTACGAAGGCGCGCCGACCCCGACTACCACGTACATGTCCGTGGCCGTGAAGAGCGCGGCGTTTGCGGTGCTGCTCCGTATCTTGGTGGTCGGCTTTGGTGATCCGCGCTTGACCAGCTGGGGTACGGGTTGGCCGACCATCGTGGCTTGGCTCTCCGTGCTCAGCATGGTCGTCGCCAATGTGATCGCGGGCCGCCAAGAATCCGTGAAGCGCATGCTGGCGTATTCGTCGATCGCTCACGCCGGCTACGCGCTGGTCGGTGTGGTCGCGACGATGCACTCGACGCAGGGGACCTCCAGCGTGCTCTTCTACATGCTGACGTACACGGTCTCGACCGTCGGCGCCTTCGGTGCGCTGATTCTGTGCGGTCGTCGCGGCGCAGAAGCCGTGAGCTACGAAGATCTCGCGGGTCTCGGCAAGCGCCACCCGGCGGTTGCGCTCGCGTTCTCGTTCTTCTTGCTCTCGCTCGCGGGAGTGCCGCCCACGGCTGGCTTCTTCGGCAAGCTGTACGTGTTCAGCGCCGCGGTCGACTCGCAGCTCAATGTGCTGGTCGTGATTGGTCTGCTAAACAGCGTGATCGGCGCGTATTACTACCTGCGCGTGATGGTCTACATGTACATGCGCGAGCCAGAGCCAGGCGCGCCGATTGCGACGCCCATGAAGTCGGGTTTCGTCGTAGTCGCCTTGATTGTGGCCGCGGTGTTCGTGTTGGCTTTCGGCATCTTGCCTAGCTCGTCGCTCGACATTGCGGCGGCGGCCGGCCTCAGTCACGGCTGATGAATCTCAGGGCCGCTTTCGTTCTGTGCATCGCAGTCGCTGCTTGTAAGGGCAAGTCGAGCTCCGAAGCGGTCGTCGTGGGCAGCGTGCGCTTACCCGCGCCGATCGCGTCGTCTTTGCCCAGCGACCCCAAGATCGTGAGCGCGGCCGTCAATCCCAAGGGTGAAGTGCCGTACGCGGGTCCGACCGGGACGATCGGCGGCATCATCACCGTGAGCGGGGATGCAGCGCCGGACATGCCCGAAATCACCGCCAAGATCCCGGCCGACTGCGACGCCGCCAAGGAGGCCTACGGCAAGCTGTTTCGCGAAGGTCCGGGGCGCGGTCTCGCCGACGTTGTCGTGGGCGTCACCGGCTATGCGGGCTACGTGCCGGAAGACGCGCCCGCGGAAATTGCTGACGCCACCGGCTGCGCCTGGAACTCACGAACCTACGTGCTCACCTTCGGACAGAGCTTGGACGTGCGCAGCCGTGATTCGCGACCGTACGTGCCCGACCTGATGGGCGCGCGGCTCAAGGCGCAGCTCGTAGCCATGCCGCGTGGCGACGCGATTCACTTGTATCCCGAGCAGCCCGGGCGCTTTCAGCTCGTCGACAGTATGCGCATCTTCATGCTCGCTGACGTGCTGGTCGTGAAGTTTCCGACCCACGCGGTTACTGGTCTCGATGGCCGCTTCGTGATTCCGCATGTGCCCGTCGGCAAGGTCAGCGTCTCGGCACTGCTCCCGGCGACGATGGAGCAGGCCCAAAAGGATGTCGAAGTGCACTCCGGCGAGCTCGTGGAGGTCAACCTCGCGCTGCCCTTCGACCGCAAAAAGTGGGACGCCGCCCGCGGCCCCTCAGCGCCGCACTGAAACCTAACCGGCAAAAATCAGAATGTGACCGTGGAGCCGGTTCGGCGGTCCAGAAGCTCGCGCAAGTAATCTAAGGCCTGCTGACTCGGCACCAAGCTCGGCGTGCGCAGGCGGTTGAGCGCGCTCTCGAAGCATTGGCTGTCGCGTAGGGCGTCGCAGGCGACGAGCGCGGCGATCCAAGCGTCGGAGTTGGTGGGGTCGGCGTCGAGCTCGAGCTCGGCTTGTTTGCGAGCGCGTTCGGCGCGGCCGGACTGCAAATCGGCGAATGCTGCTGAGCGCGCGCTGCTCGACCTTGCGCTGGGGGCCGCGCTGGGGGCCGCGGCGGCGCTGCCGGTTGCAGGTCTGCGGGTGGCTTCGAGCGCTCGGACGGCGGCGGCGGAGGGCGCGCGGTAGCTCTGCATGCCTTCCAACCAGGCGCGCGCTTCGGCGCGGCGACCCAGCGCTTGCAGGAGGCGCGCGACCATCAGGTTGGCGGATTCGTCATCGGGGCGACGCGCGACAGCGGCGGTAGCGTCGCTGAGCGCGACCTTGAAAGCGCGGGCGCGCTCGGCACAGCGCGCGCGCTCCAAATAGTTGCCGAAGTAATCGGGATCGCTCTTCAGCCCGCGCTCGAAGGCGACTTGGGCGGCTTTCAGACCCCGCTCCGGCGTGCTCGACGCGCATTGCACGGCGCCGATGCGCGCCCAAATTTCTGGGCCATCCGGGTCTTCGGCGTGGGCGTCGAGGTACGCGGACAAAGCGTCTTTGTATTCGCCGCGCGCTTCATGCTCTACGCCCAGCAGGTACGCCGCGTACGCTTCCGGATTGACGAAGCGGCCCTCGTAGCGAACGCCATCGGCCATGCGGGTGACGCCGCCCGAGCCCTCGGCACAACCAACACACAGCAGCCACGAGACGCAAGCGAGCAGCGCCAGGTTTCGAATCACGTGAGCTCGCGCAAGCAGCCGAGGAAGCGGTCGTTCTCTTCGCGCGTGCCGATGGTGACGCGCAGCTGATTGGCGAGCCGCCCGCCGCGCTGATGAAAGCTGCGCACGAGCACGCCGCGAGCCTGCAAGCCGGAAAATAGATCTGCAGCCGGGCGCTCAGTGCGGAACCACAGGAAATTGGCGTCGCTCGGCGTGACGCTGATGCCCGGCAGAGCGCTCAGCGCGGCGCTGACGCGCGCTCGCTCCCGGACCACGTACGCGACAATGCGGCGGATTTCCGGGGCAAGCTCGCTGACGGCCAAGGCGCCCAAGGCCTGCGCGGGGGAATTCATGTTGTACGGCAAGCGCACTTTGTCGATCTGCGCCGTGAGCTCCGGGCGCGCAATCAGCCAGCCGACGCGCAGTGCGGCGAAGCCCACTTTCGAGAGCGTGCGCATTACGGCCACGTTCTCGTAGCGCCGGTAAAGGTCGAGCTGGTCGCTCGCGGCGTACGGGATGTACGCTTCGTCGATCACGACCAGCGATCTTGGTGCCGCTTGGATCAAGCGCTCCAAGCGCTCGCGATTGACCAGGTTGCCCGTGGGGTTATTGGGCGTGGCGATGAAGATCAAGTTGGGCGGCGAGAGCTCGACGCCGCGTAGCATGGACTCGGAGGCCAGATCCCAAGCGGCATCGAGCGGCACCTCCAGCACGCGCTGACCGCGCACGCGCGCGCTCATTCGGTACATGACGAAGGTCGGCGTCGTGGTCATGATCACCGCGCCGTCCGCGCGGTCGCGCGGTTCGGAGAACGCGGACAGCAGCATGGTGATGATCTCGTCGCTGCCGTCACCGACCAGCACTTCCTCCGGGCTGACGCCGCTGTACTGCGCGAGCGCTTGACGCAGGCCGAGCGCGGTTGCGTCCGGGTAACGCTCCCAGCTGAGCTTGGCGCAAACCTCGGCCATACGCGCCTTGGCCGCGTCCGAAAGCAACTCGGGCGCTTCGTTGGCGTCGAGCCGCACCGGGTAGTCACCCGCAACCGGGGTGTACGAATGGAGCTCTGCCAGTGCGGGGCACAGGAGATCGGCGAGCTGAGCGAGGGGGATGTCTGCCATGCGGGGGCTCTGCCAGGTTCTACTATTAAGTCGCGCAGGGTCCAGGCACTATCTCGCCCCCGCGCCATGGCATTCGTCGACATCCTCGGGCAAGAGCCCGCGCTGCAGACGCTCAGTCGTGCGCTCGACACGAGGCACGTTCATCACGCGTATCGCTTCGAGGGGCCGCCCGGCGTGGGCAAGGAGATGGCCGCGTTTGCGCTCGCCCAAGCGCTGGTTTGTGAGCTGGGTGGAACTCGCGCCTGCGGCACGTGCAGCGCCTGTCAGCGCGCGCTGCGCTTGGCGGAGGACGACCCGCAGGTGCCCGCGCATCCGGATGTCGTGCTGCTGCAGCGCGGCTTGTACCGCGGGCGGATCAGCGCCAACGAGGCCACCGGTATCAGCATCGAACAGGTGCGGCGCATGGTGCTCGAGCGTGCCGGCTATCGGCCGCACGAGGGCAAAGCCCTGGTGTTCATCGTGCGCGACGCCGACGAGCTGACGGTGTCGGCTGCCAACGCGCTCTTGAAAACCCTGGAAGAGCCCGGTCAGAGCACGTACTTCGTGCTGCTCACCAGTCGCCCCAATCGGCTGCTCGACACGATCCGTTCGCGCACCATGCCGGTCCGCTTTTCTCCGCTGCCGGACGCGCTCGTCGCGCAAATCTTGCAAAGCAAAGGCAAGGACCCGAAGGTGGCGGGCGTTGCGCAAGGGAGCATGGCAATGGCGCTCGAGCTCGCCTCCGAAGACGCCAGCAAAGAGCGTGAGGATTTCGTGGCCGCCGCGCACTCTGCGATCGCGGCGCGGGATCTCGCGCCCGCGGTGAAGTTTGCCGAAACGCGCCGCGAGCGCGACGCCTTGCGCGGTTTGCTGTCGTACTTCGCGCAGTCGCTGGCGATTTCGGGCCGCGAGCGCGTTGCCACGCACGTAGACGAAGCCGAGCGCGCCGCCAATCGCCACCGTGTCGTGCTGTCAGCGATGCAGGACGTCGAACGCAACGTGTCTCCGGCGCTCGCGCTGGAGTCGATGATCTCGCGTTTACGGCAGATTTAGCGCGACTCGGTGAAGACTGCGTGCAGCGCGCTGGCGGCTTCGCTCACGCCGTCGAGCGAATGCTTGTCGGGCCGTAGGGCGGCGATCACGGCGACCAGATCGCAGTGCGCGGCGATCTCTCGCGCGCGTTCGAGATTCACGCCACCGATCGCGACTAGCGGAATGCCGGCGGAGCGAGTTGCTAGGTACGCTTCGGCGAGCAGCGAGGGACCCACCAAAGGATCGGGCTGCTCCTTCGACACGGTGCCATACACCGGCCCCAAGGCCACGTAGTCCGGCTGCTCGGCGAGCGCGGCGACTAACTGCTCGCGATTATGAGTCGAGACTCCGACCAGGAGCCCTGGCGCAATTTGACGCACCACCGACAACGGCAAATCATCCTGGCCGACGTGCACGCCGTCGCACTCGGCGAGCAGCGCGAGGTCCGGGCGATCATTGGCGAACAGGCGCACCCCAGCCCTCGTGCACAGCGGCCGCAGCGCGCGCAGCAGCTCGAGCGTGTCCCGCGCGCTGCTATGCTTGGCGCGCAACTGGAGCAGGGGCGGCTTCGCGACGAGCAGCCGCTCCGCAAACGCGATCAGCGATAGCGGGTGATTTCCGAGCTCCCGCAGGCTGTCGACGTCAACGATCGGGTATAGGCCGCGCACGGGGGATATGTTACGCCGCGGGCATGCGTGCCGCGAGCTTGTCGCTCGGTTTGTGTCTTCTCGCGCTCGGCTGCGCGGGAGGCAAAGCCGCGATCATCGGTTCCTCGATCAATGACGACGCCGGCACGCCGGGATCGGCTCCGACGCAGCCAGCCGCTGCAGCCGATGCCGGGGCCGATGCCGATGCGAGCGCTCCGGCGGAGCCGGCCGAGAGCCTGCCTCCGGCCGTCGACCCTGCGGTGACGCACGCGCTCTTGGCCAAGAGCGGCGAAGGTAGCGCCGCGGCTCCGCTCGGCCTGCGTTTCGAGATCGTGGAGCTGGGCTCGGAGTTGCCTTGGGGTTTTACGATCGTGAACCGCGGTACCGAAGCCGCGGTCGTCGACTTCGACGCGCGCTTGCTGAGCCTCGAGATCGCGCCGCCGCCGGACAAGGTCGACACGACAGCGCAGGGCAAGGGCAAGGGCAAGGCCAAGCCGAAACCGAAGAAGCCGCCGAAGCCGGTGATCTGCCGCTTGCCGGCGGACGTTGCGCCGAGCTCGGTGGATCCGGCCTTGGCGATCAAGCTCGAGCCCGGTGAGGGTTTGGCTGAGAGCTTCGATCCGCGTTTGTATTGCGTGGGCAAGGCGCCCTGGCCGCTGCTCGAAGGGGCGGTCGTGACCCCGCATATTGGTTGGCCCACGCTGCTGAAAGTCAGCTGGAAAGCTGGCAAGCGCGAGGAAAAGCCGGGCGTGCAGAAGGAGCCATTTCTGGCTGAGCCGAGCGAAGCTCAAGGCTCATTGCCAGCGGGCGACGCAGTCAACGGCGCGCCCGAGCGCCGCGTGAAAGAGCTGGCAGGCACCCCGCTCACGCTGGGTTCGGATTTCTCGGAGAATCAAGAGGCTCCGAAGAGCGCGGCGACAGAGCCCCCGGGTCTGGTGCTGACAATCGCCGGCGGCGACGCGACCAACGAGGGCGCTGCAGTCGCCACAGCGACCTTCACCAACCGCGGCAAGAAGAAGCAGGACGTGTACTTCCGCCGTGAGCTCATCAGCTACGAAGTGAGCGGTCCGGACGGCTCGTTCACCTGCGACCCCGAGCCCGATCAGCGCGCACCGGTCGATCGCTCGGCGATCCAAACTTTGCGCCCCGGCGGCAAGTTCTCGGCCGTCAGTCGTTTGATCGAAATGTGCCCGGCGCACACGTTTGCGCGTCCTGGTCTGTACTTGGTTTACGCTCGCTTCGACAGCGCGAACTCCGGCTCGGCTCTTGGCCTGCACGCGTTCATGGGGCGCTTGGTGTCGCCCAAGCCGGCTCTGGTTCGCATCCGCCAGGGCGAGCTGCCCTTCACGCCGCTGAGCAGTGCCGTTCGCGTTCATGTCGGACAATAGCGTGTAGGTGAACCTGCGCCGCCTGGCGGGGGCGAGATTGGCGCCTGGAATTTAAGGCATTTGCAATTCGCCCGGCGCCACTGAAGCGGCGGGCGTCCCGACCGTATCGAATAATAGAGAATGTCGCGGATTCAGCCGGCCAAAGCCCCCCAGCGCGGCACGCTGCGGCTCGAGGTAGGGGAGATCGTAGACCGCCGCTATCGCTTGAAGCGCGAGATCGCGCGCGGCGGCGCTGGCGCGGTGTTCGAGGCCGAGCACCTGTACACGACGCGTCCGGTTGCGATCAAATTGCTGATCCCCGAGCAGGCCAACGACTACGAGACGCGTCAGCGATTGCTACTCGAAGCGCGCGCGCTCACCGTTGCTCGCCACCCGGGCATCGTGCTTGGGCTGGACGCAGGCGAGACTGAAGAGGGCATTCCGTACTTGGTGATGGAGCTGCTCGAGGGGCGCACCCTGGAGGGCATTCTTGCGGTGCGTCGCCGCATCGGTGTCGCCGACGCCGTGTACCTGGGCATGCAGTTGTGCGACGCGCTGGCCGCGGCACACGAGCGCGGCATCTTGCATCGCGATATCAAGCCCAGCAACGTGTTCATCTCGCGTACGGAGGCGGGCCGCGAGGTCGCCAAGATCTTCGATTTCGGCATCGCGCGTTTGCCGCAACAAACGCAGAAAATAACCCAGCAGGGTGCGGTGCTGGGCACTCCCGAATACATGGCCCCCGAGCAACTGCTCGCCAAAGACGACGTCGACGCGCGGTGCGATATCTATGCGCTCGGCATCAGCTTGTATGAAGCGCTGGCTGGGGTGGTGCCGTTCGAGGGCAATTTCGGCGAGGTGCTGCTCAAGGTCTCGACTGAAAGCATGCCGTCCTTGCTAAAGCGCTGCCCAGGAGTCCCGGC
>DATCFJ010000030.1:0-4420 GCA_036509605.1 Polyangiaceae bacterium
AGCCGACCCCGTCGCAGAGCCGCCGGCTCCGGCGGGCGCCGCTCCGGCCCCCGCAACCAACACGACTCCCGCGGGAACTGAAGTGACACCTCCGCCTGCTCCGGTCGTCTCGCCGCCGCCGGCTGCGGCACCGACCGGCTCACTGCATCATCACAAGGCGTTGGCTCGTCGCACATTGCCGCTCGACTACCACCTCAGCCCACCTGCACTCATCGGCGTATCAGCTGACGCGCTCACGCTCGGTGTTCCGGCCGTCGAGTTACGCGACGTCTACACGCGAAACGAGATCGCGATGTTCGGCGTTTCGCAGGCCACCGAGGTTCGCGTGCCCGTGTTGAATTTCTTGTTCTGAGCGGTCCGCTCCGCGCACAGGTACTGTGTAGGACACGCCGTCGGGCCGAGCTGACGCCGAGAGCCGAGAAGAGAAGAAGACGACTGAGGTAGCGCCGTAATAGTGGTGCTAGTCTCTTAGGTCGCGGCTAATCTCAGCCGTCCATCCCATCGGGATTAGACGACAAACATGGCACAGCCTGCTCCGCAGAAGCCCGCCGTGGCGGCGCCCCGTACTAAAAAAGCCGACGACCCGGCACTCGGCAAAGTCATTGCTGGGCGCTACCGCTTAGAAGCCCGTGTGGGCGAAGGCGGCATGGGTATCGTGTACCGCGCACGGCACGTACTCATCGATCGCGTAGTCGCGGTGAAGTTGATTCGCCCCGACCTCCGCGGCGAGACCCATCTCCGCGCTTGGATGCTGCGTGAGGCGCGCGCCGCCAATCGCGTCGACCACGCGCACATCATCGACATCCACGACATCGGCGAGACCGATGACGGAGAGCTGTACCTGGTGATGGAGTACTTGGTCGGAACGCCGCTCTCCACCGAGCTCGCGCACGGGCCGATGCCGCTGAACCGCGGCGTCGACATCCTCGAGCAGATGGGCGCCGCTTTGTCGCGCGCTCACGACTTGGGCGTCGTGCACCGCGACTTGAAGAGCGACAACATCCTGCTCACCCACCGCGGCGGTCGCAAGGATTTCGTGAAGATCTTGGACTTCGGCCTGGCAGCCCTGGCCCACGATCCGCGCCTCGCCCCCAAAGGCGCCGTGTTCGGCACGCCCGAATACATGTCGCCAGAGCAAGCGCGCGGCGAGCAAGCCGGGCCGCACTCGGATTTGTACGCGCTGGGCGTGTTGTTTTTCGAGATGTTGACCGGTCAGCTCCCGTTCCGCGCTGGCGATCGCGACAGCTTGCTCGAAATGCAGCGCACTGCACCCGCGCCGCGCCCGACCAGTATCCGCAAAGACTGCAGTCCAGCGGCTGAACGTATCGTGCTGCGGCTGCTGGAGAAGGATCCGCGCAAGCGTTACCGCGACGGCCATCATTTGCTCGAAGAGCTGAAGGCCCTGCAGCGCTCACTGCCAAGCGCGTCGTGGGACAAAGAAGGCACTGGCGACGCGCCCCCTGCCGCGCCGCTCGCTCCGCCACCGCCTCGCACTCCGGGCGTGGTCGAATGGGCCGGTCGCGCGGGTCTGTTCGCGCGCATGGTGTCGCGCGCCTATCCGTCGGCGAACGCCGCTCCGGACGTCGCGCAAGCCTTGGCGACCCTTTGGGACTTGGCGGCGAAAGCCAGCGGGCTGGAGGGCGAAGTCGCCAGCCACACCCGTAAGCTCGAAGCACTCGAGCGTCGTGGCCGCGCGCTGCGCGCTGAAATTGGCCGCAAAGTAGAAGAGCTCGCGCACGAGGAATCACGCGTCCTGCGCGAAGCCGCCGCCTACGGTGAAGAAGAAGAGGCTGCCCGACGCGAGCTAGTGCGCGCCGAGCAGATCGCCGAAGAGCGCGTCTCCATCGCCGACCGCGCGGACCGCGCCGGCGTCGGCACGCGCGCCATCTACGAGCAAGCGGGCGCGGCTCACGCCATGGTCGAGGCCCAGCGCCAATGGCTGAAAACACGCGAAACGCGGCGCACCGGCCGCGAAGCGAGCGCCGCGGACCTGCGCCGCCAAATCGAAGAGCTGCGCGGGCAGCTCGCTCGCTACGCCGAAGCCTTGGAAGAGGATCTGGCCACTGGTCGTGAGAAGGTCGCCGGCCGCGCGCGCGAAGGGCTCAAATTCGAGAAGAGCTTCTTCGAGGCGTCCAACGTGCTGATGACCAATCTCAAGGGCAAGCCGGAGTGCCGCGAGCTGATGAACGAGCTGCTAGCAAGCACTGGTGAGCACGAGCCGAATCAGCCGACCCCTGGTCCGTCGCGCAACGCGGAAGCGTGAACCCAAACCCAAGGCGCCTCCGCGTCGTGGGCGCGGCGCGCCTCGCATTCGGCGCGTCGCGAAGCTTTTCGTTCCAACACGGCGGCGAGGCCCTCGAAGGCTTCGTCCTGTGCCACGAGGCCGGGGTCTTCGCGTATTTGAATCGCTGTCCGCATTGGGCAGTCGATCTCGATATGGGTGATGGGCGCTTTTTCGCCGCAGACCTCGATCGCATCTACTGTAAGAACCACGGCGCGCTGTTCCGAGCAGAGGACGGCGTCTGCGATCACGGACCCTGCCTAGGGCGCGCCCTCGAATCATTCTCCGTCGAGCTCGACGGAGACGACGCTTGGGTTAACCTACCGGGCGAGCCATGAAACCGAACTTCGTCAGCATCGGGGCAGCCTGTGCAGCGCTGGGAGTCGCGCTCGGCGCGTTCGGCGCGCATGAATTACGCAGCAGAGTCGGAGCACCCGAGCTCGCCCTTTGGGAGACGGCGACGCGCTATTGGTTCATCGGCAGCATGGGCATGCTCGGTTTCGGCCTGTTTCGAGAAAGGCGCCCTGGCGGCTCAATCAGCGGTTTGCTGCTGCTGGCCGGCAGCGTGCTCTTTTCGGCGAGTCTGTATGGCTTGGCCTTGGGCGCCCCGCGCCCGCTCGGTGCGGTAACACCGTTCGGGGGCGCGTCGCTAATCGCCGGCTTTATCTGCTTCGCTTTGTGCGCCAGGGCGCCGCGCTAGCCCCAAAAAGCACAATAAATTTGGGTCTGGGGGCGGCTTTGGTGTCTACCAGTGGTGGACCCTCATGCCCGCGCTCTCGTCGCATCCCCTGCCCCCGGAGCAATTGTCGGAACGCACGCGCAGCATTCGCGTCACGCCGCTCCTACCCGAAGCCGCTCCCAAGTCGAAGCCGCGACCGCGCGCTCCGCTCCTTGCCGGTCGCTATGCGATCGACCGCTACCTAGACAAAGGCGGCACCTCCAAGGTGTACGTCGGTTGGGACGAGCTGTGCGAAGAAGAAGTCGTGATCAAAATCCTGACCGACGAAGCCGCGCGGAGCAGCGTGCTCCGCGCTCATTTCTTGGTCGGCTCACGCGCCGCATTGGCCGTGAAGCACGAGAACGTGGTCAAAACGCTGGCCGTGCGCGATCCGAACCCCGGCACGCCTTATATGGTGATGGAAGTGTTACGCGGTGAGCTGATGGCCGACTTGCTTCATCGCAAGGGGCAGATGTCGACGCGCGCGACGCTATCGCTCGCGGCGCAAGCAGCGGCGGGCCTGTCCGCGCTGCACGACATCGGCATCGTTCATTGCGATATCAAGCCCGACAATCTGTTTCTGACCTCCCCCAACGGCGCTAGAAAAAGCCTCAAGATCCTGGATTTCGGGTTGGCCGAGGTGGCAGGTCATGGCGTGCTCGGCGAAGTGCACGCCATCCGCGGCACGGCGCAGTTCATGGCACCCGAGCAAGTCCTCGGGGATCCAGTCGACGCACGCACCGATGTCTATGCTCTCGGAGTGGTGATGTTCCGCATGCTCACCGGTCAGCTCCCCTTCGATCTCAAGGTCAGCATGACTCTCTTGCGCCACCAGCTCTTCTCACCCACGCCGCCGCTCTCCTGGCTGTGCGACGACCTCGATCCGCGCATCGAAGGCATCGTCCTCAAAGCCATGCGCAAGAACCCAGTGAACCGTTACC
Organism: Polyangiaceae bacterium; assembly: GCA_036509605.1. Classification (GTDB taxonomy): domain Bacteria; phylum Myxococcota_A; class Polyangia; order Polyangiales; family Polyangiaceae; genus PMG-095. The sequence continues at coordinate 3,941 of DATCFJ010000030.1, forward strand.
AGTCCGCGCAAGAGATGATCGTGGACCTTGAATCAGTCCTGGACGGCCACGAGCCGCTGAGCTCGTTCGAGCTACGCGCGCCGGATATCTATACGCCGCAGAGCGCGCTGGGGTTGAAGGCTGCGGGGATGTTGGGGACTGGTTAGGTTTTCCTCTGCTCCCGTGAGAGTGGGCGGCCGCGATCCCGCGTCGCACCTCACAGTTCCACAGATTTCCCGGCGTTCTCCGGGGTTTGCGCGAGCGCGATCTGCCGTCGCGCGGGCTCCCAGCAAGGGGTTTACCACCTCGCATTAGACTTTCTGGTTCTCGCCAGCGAGATCGTCCCAATTGGAGTCGAAACCATCGACTCCCCCATGGAGCACACGCGCCATCCAATGGAAAGCCATTCTTCCACCTTCCGGGCACGGGCACGCTTACGGGAGGACCTGAATTCAGGGACAGACGCTAGCCCTGTATCGCGCGCTGGCGCTCGCAGCAGAG
>DATCFJ010000031.1:0-9054 GCA_036509605.1 Polyangiaceae bacterium
CCTATTGTACGCAGGTGTGTGTCGACGACTAAAGCCGACGGCTGCGGAGCTTGGCCAGGCGGGCCAGGCGGGACGGCGGGACGGCGGGACGGCGGGACGGCGGGACGGGCGGAGAGATCCACAAAACAAAAGCAGTCCAGGTGCACGCGAGACCTTGCCTATGCGCTGGTCGGTAGTATCTTCGCCGGTCCTTGAAAGAACTGTTCGACACGCTGAAGAAGAAGGCCCTGCCAGCCATCTGGGCCCAAGGCGTGAAGCTGGCACGTGAGGATTCGGTCTCGCTGGAAAAGGAAAGTGACGGCCGGCTCGATTTACGAGTCCGCGTGCCGGCCCGCTCCGCCTATCTGACCGTGTCACTGTTCACGCGCGACCTGGAGTGGACTTGTGACTGTCCCGGCCCGGCCGACCCATGCGTGCATGTGATCGCCGCGCTGCTGGCAGTACAACGCGTGGCTCAAGCCGGGCAACGTCTGCCGGACGCCAAGAGCATGGGTGCCCAGCTGCTGTACGCGTTTCGACGCTTGCCGATGTCCGGGCTCACGCTCGATCGCTTCGTGCTGGTCGGCGAGCAGCGGACCAAGCTCGAAGGCACGTTGGCCTCGATCAATGGCAAATTCCCGCTCTCCCCGGGCCCCGGGGATCTGGTCGTCGATCGCATCCTGACTGCGGCTTCGCGCGGCGTGCTGCGTCCCGGAGTCTGGCAGAGCTTGCTGGACGCCCTGAACGGCTCGCGCGTCGAATTCGACGGAAAGCCGGTTTCGGTCTCCGCTGAGCCGCTCTTGCCCACGGGCCGCGTGTTCGATGACGGCGAGGAAATCGTGCTCGCTGTCGAGCAAAATGCCGAGCTGTCTGCGGTGGTCGAGCTGGGTCTCGGTCGCGTGGGCAACACCCTAAGGCCGCTCGGGCTGGTGGAGCTCACGGGCATGAAGCTGGAGCGTTTGCCACTCCGGCGCCGCTTTCCACGCAGCGAAGTGGGCGAGCTGGCCACGAAGGTCCTCCCCGAAATCGAAGCCAAGATCAAAGTCGTGATTGAGTCCACGCGCATGCCGCGGCGCGGGAAAACGCGCATGCCGCCGCGCATCTCGTTCGAGCTGAGCCACGCCGAGCACACGCTCAGCGTGGTGCCGATGGTTGTGTACGGCGATCCGATTTGCGCGCGCATCGAAGCCGGTCGGCTCGTGCACGTACAGGGGGACGTGCCGGAGCGCGACGAGATCGGCGAGCGTCGCATGATCGGGCGTCTGCGCGACGAGCTGTTCTTGGTGCCGGGTCGGCGCGTCGATTTCGACGGCCAAGAAGCCAACAAGTTTGCGCAAAAGCTGCGTGATTTCCAGACTCGCTTGGGCCTCGAGCCCGGAGCCATGTTGGTGCGCGCGGCTCCCGTCCAAGCGAAGATCAAAATCAACGGCGACACGCTGAACATCGAGTTCGAGGTGCCGGACGACGGCTCGGCGGGCGAGGGCACTCCTCGGCGAGGCAAAGCCAGCGCCGAAGCCGTGCTGCGTGCCTGGCAAGACGGCCTTTCTTTGGTGCCCTTGCAGGGCGGCGGTTGGGCGCCTCTGCCCAGCGATTGGCTCGAGAAATTTGGCGATCGCGTGGCCGATCTACTGGCCGCGCGGGATGCCGACGGCCGAGTGTCGCGCGTGTCGATCCCAGCGCTGTCCGCGCTGTGCGACGACCTCGATCAACCGCGGCCGCCTTCTTTCGACAAGCTCGCGCCGTTGATCCATGGCTTCGAAAGTCTGCCTGAAGTCGCGCTGCCCAAGGACCTGACCGCAACGCTCCGCACCTACCAAAAAGTGGGTGTGGATTGGCTGTGCTTCCTGCGTGACGCCGGCCTCGGCGCCGTGTTGGCCGACGACATGGGTCTCGGCAAGACGCTACAGACGCTATGCGCCGTCAGCGGTCGCACGTTGATCGTGTGCCCGAAGAGCGTGCTCCATAACTGGGAGGCAGAGGCGCGTCGCTTCCGCCCCGGGCTCAGCATCGCAACGTACCAAGGTCCGCGTCGCGAGCTCGACACACGCGCCGACCTCACGATCACGACCTACGCCATCTTGCGCCTCGACGCGGAGCGCTTGGCCGCCGAAACCTGGGACACGGTCGTGCTCGACGAGGCTCAGGCGATCAAGAACCCAGACAGCCAAGTGTCGCGCGCGGCGTACGCGTTGAAGACGAGCTTCCCCGTCGCGTTGAGCGGCACGCCGCTCGAAAACCGTCTCGAAGAGCTGTGGAGCATGTTCCACTTCTCGCACCGCGGTTTGCTCTCGGGCCGCTCGCAGTTCCGCGATCGCTACAGCTTGCCCATCGAGCAAGGCAACAAGAAGAAGCTCGCGGAGCTACGGGAAAAGACCAAGCCCTTCATTTTGCGACGCCTGAAGCGGGAAGTGGCGCCCGAGCTGCCGCCGCGCACGGACATGGTGCTCGAGATCGAGCTCGATCCGAGCGAGCGCGAGCTGTACACCGCGGTGCGCGCCGCTACCCAGCGTGATCTACTCGAGAAGCTGCAAAAAGGCGGCAACGTATTGCAAGCGCTGGAAGCGCTGCTGCGTCTTCGCCAAGCAGCGTGTCATCCGTCGCTGGTTCCCGGGCAGCACGCCGAGAGCTCGAGCAAGATAGAGGCGCTGTTGGAGAGCCTCGAGCAAGTGGCCGCAGAAGGTCACAAAGCGCTCGTGTTCTCGCAATGGACCAGCCTCTTGGATTTGGTCGAGCCGCACTTGGAGAAGGCCGGGCTCAAATCCGTGCGTCTCGACGGCCGCACTCGTGACCGCGCTGCGGTCGTGAATGCGTTTCAGGCCGAGGACGGTCCGCCCGTGATGTTGACCTCGCTCAAAGCAGGCGGCACCGGGCTCAACCTAACCGCCGCAGATCACGTCTTCCTGCTCGACCCGTGGTGGAACCCGGCCGCGGAAGACCAAGCCGCGGATCGCGCCCACCGCATCGGGCAAGAACGCCCCGTTTTGGTGTATCGGCTGATCGCCAAGGACACCGTCGAAGAGGGCATTTTGGCGCTGCAAGCGAAGAAACGAGCCTTGGCCGACGCGGCGCTGGAAGGCTCCGGTGACGCCGCAGGCATCACGCGCGAGGATTTGCTGGCTCTTCTTCAGTAAGTCGGGCGTACAGTGGCCGCGGGCTGGGAGGCTCGTGGTGACATGGTCGATTGGCTTGTCCGCTATTCGTTACAGAACCGAATAGCGGTCTTTCTGTTTGCGATAACGCTGGCGATCGCGGGCTTTATTGCCTTTCGTGATCTGACCGTCGAGGCGTTCCCCGATCCGACTGACACTCAGGTGCAGGTCATTACTTTGCTCCCCGGGCAGCCGACGGAGGAAGTGGAGCGGCGCGTCTCGATCCCGCTCGAGCGTGCGCTGAACGGCACGCCGGGTCTGTTTAGGTTGCGTAGCGTTTCGCTGTTCGGCCTATCGTTCGTGACGCTGACGTTCGACGATGGTATCGAGTTGACGCAGGCACGCCAGCGTGTGCTCGAGCGGTTGCGCGAGGCCGAGCTGCCCGAGGGGGTTCAGTCCGAGCTCGGTCCGATGGCAACGCCGATTGGCGAAGTCTACCGGTACACGCTAGAGGGCCCGGGTGCCGACCCGATGCAGCTCCGTACCTTGCAGGACTGGATCGTTCGCCCGGGCATCCTGCGCGCGCAGGGGGTTGCAGATGTCGTGTCATACGGCGGGCTCGTGCGAGAGGTTCACGTCGAGCCCGATCCCTCGCGTATGGCGTCGCTCGGCGTCGGTCTGAACGACGTATTTCATGCCCTGAGCAAAGCCAGTAGCAACGCCAGCGGCGGCTACGTCGAACGCGGTGCGGAGATGTTCGTCATCCGCAGTCTCGGCATTTTCGCGGATTTGAGCGATATCGAGCGTACGCGCGTGGTGAGCCGCAACGGCGTCACCGTGCGCATCGGCGACGTGGCGCGCGTGACCGAGGGCTATGCGCCACGGCAAGGCGTCGTGACCCGGGATCGCAATGAGGAAGCCGTCGAGGGCATCGTGCTGATGCGGCGCGGCGAAAATCCGTCAGTGGTGCTCGAGGGCCTGCGCGCGCGCATGGCGGAGATCGAGCGCATCTTGCCGAACAAGGTGCACATCAGCCCGTTTTACGATCGCACCGATCTCGTGCACACCACGCTACACACCGTTTTCCGCAATTTGCTGGAAGGCGCTTTGCTCGTGGTGCTCGTGCTGTTCGCGTTCACGCTTTCGTGGCGCGCGTCGTTGATCGTCGCCACCGTAATCCCGCTGTCACTGGCGGCGTCGTTCACCTACCTGCATGCGCGCGGCATGAGCGCCAACTTGCTGTCGATGGGCGCCATCGACTTTGGCATCATCGTGGACGGCGCTGTGATCCTGGTCGAGCACTTGTTTCACGAAGTGCCACAACGCCGCTCCGATTCGGCCGCGTCTTTGATGGGAAACATCGCCAGCGCGATGCGCGAGGTTGCGCGGCCGACGCTGTTTTCCCTGCTGATCATCATCGCCGCCTACATTCCGATCTTTTCCATGCAGCGGGTCGAGGGGCGCATTTTTTCACCGATGGCCAACACGGTGGTGAGCGCGCTGGTCGGAGCGCTAGCAGTGAGCTTCACGTTGATTCCAGTGCTCGCCTTCTTTGGTTTGCGCGGTGCCGGGCTAGAGCGAGAGTCGCCGCTCACGCGCTGGGCGCGCGAAGCGTACGTGCCCGCCCTCGACTTCGTGCTCGAGCGGCCGGTTCCGGTATTCATTCTGGCGATGGGCATGCTCTTGTCGGCGTTCTTACTGGTGCCTCGGCTCGGCTCGGAATTTCTACCCGAGCTCAACGAGGGCGCGCTGTACGTGACCTTTACGCTGCCGGGCAACATGTCTTTGGCGGAAGCTCAGAAGCTCACGCCGCGCCTGAAGAAGCTGATCCTGCGCACCCCCGAAGCCAAATCCGTGCTCACTCAGCTCGGGCGCCCGGAAGACGGCACTGACCCGTCGCTGCCCAACAATCTGGAAGCGTTCGTCAAGCTCTCGCCGCCCGAAGAGTGGCGCGCGAACAAACCCACCTTGAACGACATCGTCTCGGAGATGTCGTTCAACCTCAGTCAAGTGCCTGGGCTGGAGGCCAACTTCTCTCAGCCAATCCGAGACAACGTGGCCGAAAACATTTCGGGCCAGTTTGGTCAAATCGCGCTCAAGATTTATGGCGAGGACCTCGGTGAGCTGCAGCACGCAGCGGAACACTCCAAGGACGTGCTCGCGCAGGTGCCCGGCGTCGCCGATCTGGGCATCGTCAAATCCTCCGAAAGCCCGCAAATTGCGGTGAAGCTGGACCGCGACGCGCTGGGCCGGTTCGATCTCGATCTGGATGACGTGCAGGACTACATCGAGACGGCCATGGCCGGCCACGTGGCGAGCGAGCTGTGGGAAGGTGAGAAGCGGATCGACGTCACTGTGCGTCTGCCGCGCGCCACGCGCGAAGACCTGGACTCGATCCGCAATATTCGCTTGCCGCTCAAGACGGGCCTGGTGGTCCCGCTGTCGGCGGTAGCTGAAGTCGCGGTCGGCACGGGTCGCGCCGCAATCACGCGCGAGAATGGCCGTCGCTATATCGGCGTGCGCATGAACGTGCGCACGCGCGACATGGGCTCGTTCGTCGAAGAAGCGCGCGCCAAGGTGGCCGCGGCAGTGCACATGCCGTCCGGCTACGAAATGACCTGGGGCGGAGAGTTTGAAAATCAGCAGCGAGCGATCAAGCGCTTGGGCGTGGTCATCCCGCTGGCGCTAGTGCTCACCTTCTTCCTGCTGTTTTCAGCATTTCAGAGCATCGAGGACGCGCTCTTGATCTTGCTGCACACGCCGCTGGCGTTGGTCGGCGGTGTGGGCGCGCTCGGCGTCGCGGGCATGACCCTGTCAGTTTCTGCAGCGGTCGGCTTCATCGCGCTGCTCGGGCAGGCGGTGTTGAACGGTGTCTTAGTCGTGTCGGCTGTGCGAGCCCGGTTGGCCCGGGGCGAGTTGCCTTACCAGGCGGTGACGGGAGGAGCCATCGAGCGCTTGCGCGCAATCCTGATGACCGCCCTTCTGGCCAGTCTTGGGCTGGTGCCCGCGGCCATGTCGCACGCCATTGGCAGCGAGACCCAGCGACCGATTGCCGTGGTCGTGGTCGGAGGCACCATCTCGGCAGCCATCCTGACGCTGCTCGTGCTGCCGGTGAGCCTGTATTGGATGCTGCGCGCCAAGGCGGCGCTAGGCGCGCGCGCTGCGCGCCTGGAGGCGGGTAGCGCGGGCTGAGCACGTCGATTCACTACGGCTCTGGCGTCGCGGCTGTGCGGCATAGTAGGACTATTGTCGGTATGCTTTCAAACCCGAACTGGGGCGTGGCGCCCCGCACGCTCGCGATGGGTGCGAGCATCGTGCTGTCGTTCCTCGCTCCGGGCTGCGATAAGCGCGATCCACCGAGCGAGATCCGACTCGAAATGCCGAGCGTGATCGCTTCGAGAGACTTCGTCACCGTGGCCGTGCACGCGCTCAACGCCCAGGGTGTCAGCTCGAACGGTGCCGAGGCCGCCGACTTCGCTGTCGAGCCGAAGGAGCTCGCCACGGTCAGCAAGCCCTCGCTGCTCAAGTGCGAGCGCTCTGGTGACGGCAAGCTGAGCGTGACGATCGCGGGCGTGAGTCGTTCCGCTGCGGTGCGTTGCCGGCTCGTCGATCGCTTGGACGCGCCCGATGCGGGTCGTGTCGAGCTCAGCGCGGGCCCATTCGTACCCAAGGTGCGCGTGCTCGACAAAGCCGGTGCCGAGCTCAGCGACGTCGCTGTCACGTTCTTCTCCAAGAATTCTGGCGTGGCCTTCCCAAAGGACGGCCAGCTAGTGCCCAAATCGGTCGGCACCGCCAACTTGGTCGCCCACGCGGGGGAAGCTTCGGCCGATTTCAAGGTCGACGTCGTGCGCAAAGTCGTGGTCGAGGCCTTGCCGATCGAGAAGAACCGCAAGATCTACTTCTCGCTCGAGCCCGGCAAATACGAGCTGAAGGTGAAGCTTCCGAGCCCGAAGCGGGTCAACTTCGAATGGCGCGGCGCGCCATATTGCAACACCGCCTCGGATGGCACGGAGCACGTTTCGACGTGCTTGATGCGCGCGCAAGGTGGAGGCGGTGTGGTCTTCGATAATCCGGCATATTTGCAGGATAGCAGCAGCAAGACGCTCTCCCTCGACGGCGTCGAGCTGTATGAGGTTCCGTGACTTTGCGGGAGTAAGCCATGGTCGAATCGCTAATAGTTGCCACGCTTGGCGCTGAGCTGGTCGAGACCTTCAACGATCCGAATTACCGGCCGCCCCCGCTGCCGAGCGTCGCGCTCGAGCTGATGTCACTGACGAATCGCGACGATTCCAAGATCGAGCGCATCGTCCGCTTGCTCGAGCAAGACGAGATGCTCGCCGGCGGGTTGATGCGGCTGATCGGCTCGCCGCTGTACGCCGGACGTTCGCCGATTCGCACGCTAAAACAGGCGGTAGTTCGGCTCGGCGTGCGCACGGTGCGGGATTTGGTCTTCGAAACTGCGCTCAGCCAAGGTGTGTTCACGCTCGCGGAGTACAGCGAGACCATCGAGCAGATTCGGCGGCACAGCACGGTCACCGCGTACATCGCGCGCATCGTCTGCAAGCACGCGAAGATCGACGAGGAGAACGCATTCCTGTGCGGTCTGCTGCACGACATCGGCTTTGCCGGCTTGCTGTTCGCCGTCTCGAACATCGAAGCCGAAGATAGCCCGCCGCTGATTCAGCTTTGGCCGGACATCGACGCGCTGCACGAGCAGGCTTCGCGTCTCGTGACGCAGCTGTGGCAACTACCCTTGGACATGCAAGAGGTCGTGGGTCACCACCACCACCTACACACCGGGGGAACCTCGCGCATCGCTGCGGCGATCAACATCGCCGATCAGTTGAGTGAGCGCTTCGGAGCAAGCGTGGTCGGCCCCGTCGACGCGGACGGCAACCTCATCCGCGGGGACGTCGTGGACGAGTTCGACCTCGAGGTCAGCCGCGGCGAGCTCCATCTCAGCAGCGCCACCATGGACCGCATCATCGAAGACGCCGAAGCCACGGTCCCCGACATCTTGTGGCTCTGAGTGTGCTACGCCGTGCGCCGATGCGCCGCGCTGCTTGCCTGTCGTTGTTCGTGCTGTCGGTGCTTTCTTGCTCGCGTAACCAAGCCACTTTGCAGCGTGCGGGCGCCACGAAGCCCGAGCCGGCGCTCGACTTAGCCGCGGGGCCGCTCGCTCGGTTGGCTCCGAGCGCCATTCCCGCTTCGGCCCTGCCGTTTCCAGTGATCGACGGCCCGAGCCTCCTGCAAAAGATCAGAAGCAGCGGTAACAAGGGCGTCGTCGTCAACGCCTACGCCAGCTGGTGTGATCCGTGTCAGCACGAGCTACCGATGTTGGGTCGTGTGGGCGCGCAGCTGGCTGCCAAGGGCGTGCCGGTTTGGCTCGTGTCCGTCGACGATCCGGACGGCTTCGGTGCCGCCAGGGCCTTGCTCGAGACGCTCCACGTGGAGCTACCGAGCTTCGGCGCGGCTCCGCCGCTGCAAGCCTTCAAGCTTGCGCTCAATCCCAAATGGCCAGGCATGATCCCGGTCTCGTTCTTGTTCGATGAGACCGGCAAGCTCCGCTATTTCTGGGCCGGGGAGGTGTACGAGAAGGAGCTCGTCCCGGTCGTGGAAGGCTTCCTTGCCGGCAAGCACATCGACGGCGTGAGCGATTTTGGGACTGCGCCTGGCGCGACGCAACCCGGGCACGACTGAGGCAATCGCCGCCACACAGAAGGATTCGGACACAAGTCACGAAGCGCGGCGCGCGTTTGGCTCGCGTGGCACGCCGATGGTGGGGAGTCCCCACTATCGGTGCCTCCTGGGAGGGCCATTTTCACGCAAGAAAGGGGCGTGCGAAAGGCACGCCGATGGTGGGGAGTCCCCACTATTCGGCGTCTTCGGTGGAGGTCAGCCCGTGGCGTTGGCGTTGGCGTTGGCGTTGGGCGTTGGCGTTGGCGTTGGGCGTTGGCGTTGGCGTTGGCGTTGGCGTTGGGCGTTG
>DATCFJ010000032.1:0-4792 GCA_036509605.1 Polyangiaceae bacterium
CGTGATGCGCCGCTCTTCGCTCTACGTTGTTCGCGCCTGGTTCGCGCTCTTCGGCGCGCTCTCGCTCAACGCGTGCGGCGCACCCGTGAAGGACAGCAGAATCGCCAAAGCCACACGCATCGTCACTCTGCCGATCGGCATCGCCGCGCTCTCTCAAGCCGAAGACGCGCCCAGCCTGCCCGCGCAAATTTGCTTCGGCAGCGCGCGCGGACGCAGCGCTCTGTATCTGCAATTCCCGGCGCAGCGGAGCGCGCGCGGCCTGCCGCTGAAAGCCTTCATCGCGCTCTCGCCACGCGAAGGCGCGCCTGTCGACGCGGCGCCCGCGACCGTCGAGGCGTGGCGCGTGAGCGCCGCATGGCAAGCCGAACAGCTCGTAGCCTGGTCAGACAAGCCCGAGCTTGCTCCTCCCTACGCGCGCGCGCGGCTCGAAAGCTCGCTGCCCGGCGAGCAGCGCATCGACGTCACCGAGCTGGTTCGCTTCGCCGCCAAAAATCCGGATTTGGACTTCGGCATCGCCTTGCTCGGCAGCGCTGGCGGAGGCCACGGCGCGACCTTCGCCACCGGAATCAGCGGCGGCCTCGCCCCACGCCTGGAGGTTTACGTGCGTTGAGCCTTGGCTGCGTGAGCGCAAGCGCCAGCCCAAGTTCATAGTTTGAGGCTCGTGCGAGGCGAGAGCCTCAACCGAAGAGCCAGCGAGAAATGCGCGGCGCGGCGGCGCCAGGGATGTGCGTCCCGCGGGTCGGACACCGCCTGCCCTTCGCGCAGACCCGATCGTGGGGAGTCCCCACTAATCGGGTCTGCGAAATAGCCGGTTTTTCGGCCACAATTAGCGCGTTTCAGAACGCGGGTTCCCCACTATCTACTCAACGCGCGCGAGAGCTGCGCCCGAGGTGCGTCCAGCACGCGCCAGCTCCGCGCTTCGCCCCGCGCTCATCGAATCGCCCCTGGCCGCTGCGAGAGCCCATTCAGAAAAGCCTTGCGTGCCAGCGCGAAGAAGCGCCGCGCACCCTTCGCTTACAACACGCGATGCATGAAACCGTGCACGTCCGGCGCGGTTCCATGCTGGACGGCGAGCAGTGCGTCGCGCAGCCGCTGCGCCACAGGACCCGTTTCGCCGCCGTTCACCAGCCAGCCGCCGCCGTTGAACTTCACTTCACCGACCGGCGTGATTACCGCGGCGGTACCGCAGGCAAACACCTCGGTCAGCGCGCCGCTCTTCACATCGCGCTCCCAGTCGTCGATGCTAATTGTGTCCTCGCCAACGCCGTAGCCTAGATCTTTGGCGATGGTGAGCAGGCTGTCGCGGGTGATGCCGGGCAGCAAAGTGCCGGTGAGCTTGGGCGTGACGACACGCGAGGACCCGCCGTCTTTGTAGACGAAGAACAGGTTCATGCCGCCCATCTCTTCGACGAAACGCTTGTGCACCGAGTCGAGCCACACCACTTGTTGACAGCCCGCGTCGAGCGCCTGTTGTTGTGCAATCAAGCTCGCAGCGTAATTGCCAGCACACTTCGCCTCACCCGTCCCGCCCGGAGCAGCGCGCACGTACTCCTTACTCAACCAGACCGTGAGCGGCTTCACACCTTGCGCGAAGTACGCGCCCGACGGTGAGCCGAAGAGCAAGAACAAATACTCCTTGGCAGGGCGGACGCCGAGCGCGGCCTCGGTCGCGATCATGAGCGGTCGCAAATACAGGCTCTCACCGACATTCGGCGGCACCCAGTCGCGCTCTTGGCGGATCAGCAAATCTGCCGCTTCTATGAAGCGCTCGATCGGCAATGCTGGCATCGCCAAGCGGGCGGCTGAATTGTTGAAGCGCTGTGCGTTGGCGCTGGGGCGAAACGTAGCGATGCCGCCGTCCGGTTGACGGTACGCCTTGAAGCCCTCGAAAATCGCCTGCCCGTAATGGAGCACTGAGGCCGCGGGATCGAGCGCGATGGGCGCGTAGGGCGAAAGCAGCCCGGTGCCCCAGCCATCCGGCGCGCGATAGCGGATGGTCACCATGTGCTCGGTGAACACGCGCCCAAAGCCGAGATCTTTCATAAGCTTTTCCCGTTCGGCGGCGGGCAGCGGCGTGGACGTCGGCTTGAGCTCGAAGCCAGGATCGGACGACATTTCGACCATTTGGGGATACCACAGAAGCCCGCGCGGGACACGACGCGCCCCGTCAGCGTTCTGTCACGGTCTACGGTCGTCCGCGGTCGCGCCTGGCACAAAAGCTGGCTACGCTAACGTTTCAAGATGATCCGCGCCATTCGTTTCTCTCGAACAGGTGGCCCCGAGGTGCTGGAGCTCGAGGAAATCTCGCTTCCCGAGCCCAAGGCCGGGGAAGCTCTGGTTCGCCACCACGCGGTCGGCGTGAACTTCATCGACACATACCAGCGCAGCGGGCTGTACTCGGTCCCGCTGCCCTCTGGCCTCGGCTCAGAAGCAGCTGGCGTCGTGGAACAAGTCGGCACGGGCGTCACTAGCGTCCGCGTCGGAGAGCGAGTCGCGTATGCCGGCGCGGGCGCGCCGGCCGCTTACGCAGACGCGCGCGTGATCGCCGCCGATCGCTTGGTGCCGCTACCCGATGACATCACGGACGAAGTCGCCGCCGCCGCATTGCTGAAAGGCATGACCGCGGAGTTTTTGATCCACCGCACCTTCCCCGTCCAGGCTGGCCAGACCGTGCTGTTTCACGCTGCCGCGGGCGGCGTCGGATTGATAGCGTGCCAATGGTTGAAGACGCTCGGGGCGCGCGTCATCGGCACCGTCGGCTCGGAAGCAAAAGTCGAGATCGCGCGTCGTCACGGTTGTGATGAAGTGCTCGTCACCGGCGCCGGAGGGTTTGCCGAGCGCGTACGCGAGCTCACGTCGGGGCGCGGCGTGCCCGTAGTGTTCGACTCAGTCGGCAAAGCGACGTTCCTGGAGTCGCTCGATTGCATCGAGCCGCGCGGTATGCTGGTCAGCTTCGGCAATGCGTCGGGCAAGCCCGAGCCGCTCGACATTCTACTGCTCTCCCAAAAGGGCTCGCTGTACCTGACCCGGCCCACGCTCTTCACGTACGTCGCCACCCGCGAAGCCCTGCTTTCCAGCGCAAGCTCGCTATTTCAAGCGATTCGCGATGGCTTGAAGATCGAAATCGGCCAGCGCTTCCCGCTCGCACGAGCCGGCGACGCGCACCGCGCTCTCGAGAGCCGTGGCACCGTCGGTAGCACGCTCCTGACTGTCTGAGATCGAATGCGCACTAAACCCTACGCGACCGCGGTTCTGCTGTTCGACGAGGTGGAGCTGCTCGACGTAACAGGGCCAATGAGCGTGCTCTCCAGCGCAGGGCGACAGTGGAATTTTCAACCATTCAAGATCGACCTCGTTGCTAGTGGCGTTGGCCCCGTCACTACGCGCAGCGCGCTGACGCTGCACGCCACGCATAGCTGGGTTAGCCATTCAGGTGCCGAATGTCTACTCGTCCCCGGAGGTTACGGAGCGCTTCGAGCTGCCGAGAACGAGGAGCTCTTGGCTTGGCTGCGGCGCACCGCCGCGGAAGCCGAGCTGATTGGGGCGATCGGCAACGGTGTTTGGTTGCTCGCGAAGGCCGGTTTGCTCGACCAGGTACAAGTCGCCGCCCGTGTCGATCTCGCCTCGGAGATCGCCGCGCTCTGCCCCAGCGCGGAGCCCAACTCACAGGACCCGCTGTGTATCTCGGGGAAGGTACTGAGCGCGCGTGCCAGCGCATTGAGCCTCGATTTGAGCTGTGAAATCGTAGCACGCTGCTTCGGCAAGAAGCTCGCCTCCAGCCTCTCCGCTGCGCTCGGGATCGACTGGTCGGGCGAGCTCAGCGCCCTGGACATCGTGCCCGCGCCGCTCCTTCGCTGACCAAAACGTCTGCTTGTGATTAGCCGAGCGGCGCCTCAGTCCCCGCACTGCACGAGCGAAAACTCTGCGGCAGTTCCCTTGGAGCGCGAGAGCAGCAACTTCCCGTCGCGCGCCGCAATCAGATCGCCGCCGCGCACCACGCTGTCAGCGGACAGCGTGGTGTGCGGGGCGATCCGCCCAAACCACGTCGCGCCGTTCTCCCCCGGCGCCGCGAGCACTATCCGTGTCGGGTCGCTTGAATCCACGAGCAGCGACGGCGTGCCGGTGCCGTTATCGTCGCCCGTGAGTTGCACTTTTTCGAACGTGCCGTCGGCTTTCACGTGCACGAGCTGCAGGGCGCCGCCATCGGTTCCGGGAGTGCTGTCGTCATCGCGAAACGCTACATACGCGCCACCATCAGACGCCGGCGCGAGCTCGAAGCTCATCGGTCGAGCGCCCGACGTCGTCACGATCAACGGCGACGACGCGATTTTGCCCTGCGCATCGAGCTTGATCACTTCGATCCGGCGCGTGCCGATGTCGAGCAAGGAGTCTTGGGCGTCCGTGTCCAGTCCATCGGGTGTTTCGACGCGGCTTGCACCAGCCTCTGAGGGGTGAGGCTTCGGCTTGATTTTCGGCGCATCGAGCGAGCGCGCCACCGCTAACCAATAGCCGCCTTTGCGCAGCGCGAGGCGCGGCGAATCGACGTCCGCGCCGGCCGCGCTGAGCGGCTCGGGCGCGAGCTTTTGCTTGAGGTTGCTTGGGTCGACAAGGGCGCCGTAAACGCGGATCTTGCCGGCAGCCTCGGCAGCGTAAGCGACGAGCGCATGGTCGCCGTTGACCTCGAGCGCGAACGTCGAATCACGCCGCACGCCGGTGATTTCCGGACCCCAGCTGATTTGCGCCGCGCCACGCGCATCCTTCACCAAACCCACCCTGAGCATACCGCCACCCG
>DATCFJ010000033.1:0-3619 GCA_036509605.1 Polyangiaceae bacterium
TTAGTAAGTCGTGCCTGCCTGATCGGACGCATGACAAGGTACCCTCAAGACGAGCAACCCGTGCCTTCAGAAGCCAACCATTTGAGATTGATCGTCGGCGGCATGCCCGTCGACGCCGTCGGTCCGAATCCGGCACTGGACGACACCCAGCTGCTGACCGCGCTCCGAGCCGGGGACCCGACCGCCGCTACCGCTCTACATGATCGAACGCGCCGCGTCGTCGAGCGAACGATCCGCCGGTTGCTCGGCTCGCGCGATTTCGACAACGAGGACCTGTGTCAGCTAGCGTTCATCGAGTTGGTCAATACCATCGAGGGCTTCCGCGGTGACTGCCCACTCGACGCTTGGGTGAGCGTCGTCACCGCGCGCATCGTGTACAAACATTTGCGGCGTCGTAAGCTCGAAAGGCGCGTGTTCAGTCGCAACGCGCTACAGGGTGTTCCGGATTTGGTGCCGGCGCCGCGCCACGGTTCGGTGCTCCGTGATCTCATTCGCCGGGTGAGCGATCACTTGACGAGCGTCGACGAGAGCCGAGCGCTCACGTTCTTGCTCCACGATGCGTACGGTTATGACTTAAAAGAGATCGCGCAAATCACCGGAGTCAGCGTGGCTGCCGCGCAGAGCCGTTTGGTTCGCGGTCGGCGTGAAGTTCACGAACGCATTGCCAGTGATCCCGGCCTAGCCAACGCGCTCGACGACCTGCGCGATCCGGGGGACGCGTGAACTCACCACGTTACGCTCGCATCGTGGCGCGCTTGTTCGCCCAAGAACCGCTGACCAGCGTCGAGCTGAGCGACTCGAGGCGCACGGAAGCCATTGATGTGATCGCTCAGGCCCTGGTCGCCAAGACCCGGCGCCGAGCGCGTCGCGTGTGGATCTCCGGTATTGCGTCGGTGGCGGCAGCTGGCTTGCTGGGCTACGCGGGTGTTCGGCAGCTCGCGGGTTCGAGCGCTGCGCCGAGCGCACAGGCCGTCTCTGCAGTCGTGCGGCCCACAGGAAGCGGCAGCGCGATCTTGGATCAAGCTGGAAGACAGGCGCTGCTGAGCCCGTCGAGCTTGCAGCAGGGTGGTCGCCTGGTGGCCGGCGGTACGGGTGGCGCGAGCGTGCGGCTGTCGACGGGTACCGAGCTTGCCATTGAGCACGACACGAACCTCGAGTTCGAGAACGCCGGACCCGTGGAGCGCTTCTTCCTTTCGCAAGGCGTGTTGCAAGCGAAGGTTGCCAAGCTTCGGGACGGACAGCGCTTCGTGGTGCGCACTCCAGACGCCGAGGTCGAGGTTCGGGGCACCGCGTTCCGCGTGTCGATCGTAGATCCAGACGCGAGCTGCGCGGACGGTGCTCGCACCCGCGTGTCCGTCACCGAGGGCATCGTGGAGGTCCGCGGAGCCGGCGCGTCCACGTACGTTCACCCGGGAGAGGTTTGGCCTGCGGGCTGCACGGTGAATAAAGTCGTGGCAACCACCGACAGCGCGCGCCCCGCGGCGGCAGCGCTCGTCGTGCAGCCCGTGCTTCCGAAGCGCGAGCGCGCCGGGATCTCGGTCTCTTCAGAGCAGCAGGTGATCGAGCCCGCTCAGCGGCCAGCCAAAGAGGCATCGAGCATCGCGCAACAGAACGAGCTGTTTGCCCAGGCCACTGCGGCACGGCAGCAGGGAGACAGCGCGCGGGCGGTCAGCGCTTTTGAGCAGCTCATCCTTCGCTATCCGTCGAGCCCGTTGGCGGAAAGTGCTGCCGTCCAGCGCATGATCCTGCAGGCGGGCATGAATCCGGCCGCAGGCCGAAGCGCTGCACGGCAGTATCTGGCCCGCTATCCTCAAGGGTATGCCAAGAACGATGCCGAGAAGCTCACTCAGCCGTGACTTCGGGCTGACTGCGCTGCTCACGCCGGCTCTGTGCGCGCTGCTCTGCAGTTGCAACGGAAGCATCGCCTTCGATTCACCCCCCAGCGCCTCTTCCGGCGGAGTGTCGGGCGGCGGCATGGCTGGCGCAGGGGCGCCTGGCGCGGGCGGCTCAGTCGCCGGTGGCGGTGGCGGTGGAGCCGGCGCCAGCAGCGGCTCCGGAGGAGCAACCAGCGACGGCGGTTCGGCGGGCGTCTCTGTGCTCCTCGGGGGCTGCGCTAGCGATCGCGATTGCGGGTTACCGTCGCTGCACTGCGACGTGGATTTGCAGCAGTGTGTGGAGTGCCTTTCCGATCGGCAGTGCAATCACGACTACCCTGCGTGCTCGAGCACCTCGCACACCTGCGCACAATGCAGCGAGTCGATAGATTGCGGTGCGGGACAATTCTGTGACGTGCCCACGAACAAGTGCCGCGTGTTCTGCAAGCACAGCACTGATTGCGCCAACGGCGAGACCTGCAACGGCATGGGTCTTTGCCAAACCTGCGACGACGACGACGACTGCACGATCGCTCACGGCGGCTTGTTCTGCCAGGCTTCGTCTGGCGCGTGCCTGCAATGCGTGAGCGACGCAGCGTGTGGCGGGCAAACGCCTCACTGCGCCATGCCGCTAGGCAAGTGTGTCGCCTGCGTCGCCTCAGGAGATTGCCCCAAAGCTGCCCCATTCTGCGATCCGCTAGCGCACGCTTGTTCGGCGCCGATCGAGTGAGGCGTCGATGAACGTTCGAACGCGCGCCGCGTTCGTGCCATGCTCCTTGCTCTCGAGTCTGGTACACGTTCGGAGGATCGCATGAGCTTACGGGATAGTCGGCGTTCGTTTCTCGCGCTTGCGACCGCGAGCGTTGCTCTCACTGCGTGTCGCAGCGAAGACGAAGACGAAGACGTCGGTGCGGTCGAAGATCTGATGCGAGAGCACGGTGTGATTCGTCGCGTTTTGGTCGTCTACCGAGAGTCAGCCATGCGCTTGCGCGTCGATCCGGTGACGGTGCCGCCGGAGGCGCTGCAAAGAGCGGCCCAGCTGATGCAGAATTTCGGCGAGGACTATCACGAGAAGGCGCTAGAAGAGGCGCACCTGTTCCCGGCGGTGAAGCGGGCTGGCGGCGCCGCTGCCGCCTTGATCGATGCGTTGCTTGCTCAGCATCAACGCGGACGGGAGATCACCGGTTACGTGCTAAGCACCACGAGACAGGCGATCGGCGTCGCAGACGCGGAGCCGCTCGCCCGCGCTCTCGAGGCATTCGCCAGGATGTACGAAGAGCACGCCGCACAGGAAGACACCGTGGTTTTTCAAGCCTGGAAGAAGTCGATGTCGAAAAAACAACTCGACGAAATGGGCGATATGTTCGAAGACATCGAGCACAAGACCTTCGGCAAAGACGGCTTCGACGACGCGATCGAAAAGATCGCTGCCATCGAGGCTAGCCTCGGTCTCACGCTTGCTGGGATGTTGGCCCCGGCGCCCCCGGCAGTTCGCTGAAGTTTACTGAATGAGGGTCGCCCGGCTGTCGCGCTCTTACGGCAGCATGATGCGCCCCGGCGCGTCGCTGGTTCCGGCTTCGGTGTGGCAGGTATTGCAATCACCGACCGTTTGCGCATGTTGCATGATACGCGTAGCACCTGCGTAGTCGACCTTCGCCGTAAACGGAAACGCGAGCGCGGTCCGCGATCGCAACGAGAAATTGCCTGCGTTGTTAACTGGCAGGCTCGACGCATTGCCAGTGGCA
>DATCFJ010000034.1:0-2958 GCA_036509605.1 Polyangiaceae bacterium
GCGCCTGCGCATGGGCATGTTGTGCGGCTTGCTGGCGCTCAGCTTGGGCCTCGTGGTTTCGGGCGGCTGGGATCTGATGATCGGTGACGGCGCAGCGTGGCGCGAGCTCGCCGAAAGCCAACGCCAACGTCGCTTGCATGTCGCGCCCAAGCGCGGCGGTGTGTACGACCGCAACGGCAGTGCGCTGGCGGTCAGTGTCGAGGTGCCGAGCGTGAGTATGGACGCCGTGGAGCTGCTCCGCGGCGTGCCCTCGCAGCAGGTGCCGGTCGTCGCGCGTGACGCGGCGAATCGCATTGCAGCCGTGCTGAGCATCGACGCGGCGCAGGTCGAGCGCAGAATCCTGTCCAAGCACCGCTTTGCGTGGCTGAAGCGCCAGATTTCTGCCGAAGAGGCCGATAAAATCCGCGCTCTGTCCGAGGACCCCGCGGACGAAAAGCGCATCCGCGGCTTGGTCGTCGAGGGCGAGGGACGCCGTTATTACCCGAGGCGCGAGCTGGCGGGTCCGATGCTCGGCTTCGTGGCTCCCGACGGTGAAGGCAAAGACGGCCTCGAATACGCGTTGAACGACGACCTCAAGGGCAACGCCGAGCAGCTCAAGGGCTTGCGTGATCGCTCCGGGCGCCTGCTGTTCTCGGATGGCATCGAGGACGATCGCGCGTTTGCCGGTCACAACATCTACCTGACGATCGACCAGGGTATTCAATACGTCGCCGAGCACGAGCTGCAAGCTGCCGCGCGCACCTTCGAAGCCGCGGGCGGCTCGGTCGTGGTGGTCAATCCGAACACCGGTGAGATCCTGGCGCTGGCCAGCTTTCCTTCCTTCAATCCGAACGACTACACCGACAGCCAACCGGACCAGCGCCGCGACCGCGCCATGAGCGATGTATTCGAGCCGGGCTCGTCGATGAAGATGTTCACCGTTGCGGCCGGGCTAACGGACAACGTGATCACGCCGACGCAGAAGATGTACTGCGAGAAGGGCGTGATGCAGATCGACAACGTGACGATCCGCGACACTCACCCGTCGGAGTGGTTGACGATTTCGCAAATTCTGGCGATTTCATCCAATATTTGCGCCGCCAAGATCGGCCTCGGGATGGGCGAGTCCAAGCTGTACGAAGCGTTCCGTCGCTTCGGCTTCGGCCAAGAGTCGGGCTTGCCGTTCCCGGGTGAAGCGCAGGGCACGCTGCGTCCACGCTCGAGGCCCTGGGTGCAGGTCGAGACTGCGTCGGCCGCGTTCGGGCAGGGTATCGGCGTGACCAACGTGCAGATGGCCATGGCGGCGGCCGCGATTGCCAACGGTGGCGAGCTGATGGAGCCGCTGTTGGTACGCAAAGTCACGACCTCTACCGGTGAAGTCGTGCGCGAGGTTTCGCCGCACGTGCGCCGACGGGTGATCTCCAAGGACGTCGCGCGCGCCGTGAGCGAGATGCTGGTCGCGGTGACCGAGGGTGAGGGTACTGGTGTCGAAGCCGCAATCGATGGCTACCGCGTGGCCGGCAAGACGGCGACCGCACAGAAGACCGATCCCAAGACCGGTCGCTACTCGATCGACAAATACATCGCTTCGTTCGTCGGCTTCGTACCCGCGGAAAAGCCGGTCGTCGCCATCGCCGTCACCGTCGATGAGCCGATGGTCGAGCACGCGGGCGGTGCGGTGGCCGCGCCGATCTTCCGGCATGTCGCGCAGATGGCTCTCAAGCTCGCCGGTTTGACGCCGAAAACCGCGGATCACACCGACGTTGCGGTGCTCGCACGCACTCCTGACCCGGCCAACATCGCCTACGAGGCGCTGCGCGAGGCGCAGGGCAAGAAGCCTGCGGTGCAAGAGGTGCTAGCGAGCGGCCCGGTACCCGCGGGCAAGATCCGCATCCCGAATCTAACGGGTGTTCCGGCGCGCCAAGCGCTCAAGCAAATGATCGAGCTTGGGCTCGTACCGCACATCAAGGGCAGTGGCTTGATCGTCACGCAGCAGCCGCCGCCCGGCAGCATCGTCGACGGCAAGAGCGAAGTACTGCTGGTGCTCGAGCCTGCATCATGATGGCCCCCAACCCCCCCATCCCCGCTGCTCGCGCTGGTGCCGGTGTTCCAGTGGCGGAGCTGATGCGCGTGCTTCTCGCCGAAGCCCCGCGTCTGAGCGGCGATTCGAGCGTGCGTTTGTTCGGCGTGCATCAAGACTCTCGCCGCGTCGAGCCGGGGGATCTGTTCGTGGCACGCAGCGGCGGCAAGGTGAGCGGCGCTTCGTTTGCTCAATCGGCCGTGGAGCGCGGAGCCGCCGCGCTGATCGTCGAACGCGGCGCGCCGCTGCCGGCGCTTTTGGTGCCCATGCTGGAGGTCGCCGACGCACGGCGCAGCCTGGCGCTGGCCGCAGAGGCCGTGTACGGCAACCCGAGCCGCACGCTGCCCTTGGTCGGAATTACTGGTACTAACGGCAAAACGACCACCTCTTGGCTGGTCGAACGCGCGCTGTCGGGCGTCGGTGCAAAGCCGGCTCGGCTGGGCACGGTCGGTTTCGCATTCGGCGGCGAGAGCGTCGATTCCGCGCTGACGACACCCGAGGCCGACGACATCTCGCGTTATGCCGCCCGCACTCGAGACGCCGGCGGCACTCACTTCGTGATGGAAGTCTCGAGCATCGCACTGTCGCTCGACCGCGTGCGAGCCCTGCACTTCAAGGTCGCTGCGTTCAGCAATCTGACTCAGGATCACCTGGACTTTCACGCTTCCTTCGCGGAGTACGGCGAGACCAAGGCGCGGCTGTTCACTGACCACGCGCCCGAAGTCTCGGTGCTCAACATGGATGACTCGTTCGGCGCGAAGTTGGCAGAGCGCGCGCACGGTCAGGTGCTGCGCGTCAGCAAGCGACCTTTCGCAGATATCTTTCCAAAGCAGGTGACAGTCGACGCGCGCGGCATCCGCGGCACGATTGAGACGCCTTCGGGCGAGGTCACCCTCGAG
>DATCFJ010000035.1:0-10018 GCA_036509605.1 Polyangiaceae bacterium
TTCGAGACACCCGACTCGCTTCGAGATACCCGACGGGGTGACGGGGTGAAAACGTCGCAACCACCTCGAGGTAGTCCTCCGGGACGAAGTCGCGAATGGCAAGCTCACGCTCGACGAGCATGGCCAAGGTCGGCGTCTGCACGCGGCCCACCGACAGCGGCGCGTCCAACGCGAGGCCATAAGCGCGCGACAGATTCATACCCACGAGCCAATCAGCACGGCTGCGCCCGAGCGCGGCGTTGGCCAGGTCGTCGTATTCGCGCGCGGGACGCAGCCGGCGCAGCCCCTCGCGAATCGCGCTCTCGGTGAGCGACGAAATCCACAAGCGCGAAACCGGGCGACGACAGCCCGCCGCCTCGTAGATCAGCCGAAAGATCAGCTCGCCTTCGCGGCCGGCGTCCGTCGCACAGATCACCGATTCAACGTCTGGCGCATTGAGCACGCGACGCACGACCTCGAACTGCGGGCGCGTGGCCTCGAACACGGCGAGCGGCCAACGCTTGGGGAGCATCGGTAAATCTTCGCGCCGCCAGCGCTTCCACTCGGGGCGAATCCCCTCAGGCTCAGCAAGACCCACCAGGTGACCGATGGCCCAGGTGACTACGTAGCCATTGCCGGAGAGCGTTCCGTCACCGCGCCGCGTGGCGCCGAGCACATTCGCCAGGTCGCGCCCCACGGAGGGCTTCTCTGCAACGACGGCGATAGTCACGACAAGGCCAGGTGTAGCGCATCAGCGGTCGTTCACGCGGACATACTTTGGCGCGTGGTCGCGGCGCGCCCTCGCCAGGCTAAAACGCAACTTCGAGCGGCACATAGCTCGGACGCCCGACGTTCGAACCGAGCATGTTCGCGTAATTCGAGCCCCAACACATGACTTTGCCGGCCTCAGTGACCACACAGCCATCAAGCTCGCTTGTTTTTTGGGGCGCTCGCAGGTTCGGCCGTGCACCTCGAAACGCCAGCGCGCTCCTCGCTTCTCGCTAGTCAGAGCAGCCCGCACCCGCCGCGCTGACCGTCAGTTGGAATCTCGGCGCCGGACACGACTTCGCACAATAGGGCAGCATGCAGCCCGACTGTCCAAATGGAATCGCGTAGGCGCAACCACCCGACGAGCAGGTGTAGAGGACACCCGTTTTCGCGTCTTGCCCAGTCACGACTGGCGCCGCTACGACGCAGTGCCCAATCAGGTTCACGTAGCCTGGCGGACACTGATTGGCGACCGGACAGGCATTCGAATTGCGCGGGCTGCCATCGGGGCACGCCGGCGCGCAGCTACCAAGCGTGCTGTCCGGCTTGGAGCCGCTTGGGCACAGGGGCTGCGGCGGCGCGGGAGGCGGCGGCTGATTGGGCGTGTTCGAAACCGTAACATCCACCAGATAGGCACTCTCGATATTACTCTTGAGCGTGCTCTCGTGGATCCACGCGTAGCCGTTGTCGCCCCAGGTTTTGCCCCAACTGTTGTGAATCAAATAGTACGTGCCGTTGCTCTGCACGTTGTAACCAGCGAGCAGCATGGCGTGCCCCGAGCCACTGCGAAACACGCCGTCTGGCACGACCGCGTTCGCGCCGCGCACGTTCGAGAACGAGTCGGCATCGACCTGCATACCGAACCAAATGTCTTGGCCCTTGGCCAGCGCATCCTTGAACGAGTCGAGATCCGTTTCGTCCAAGCGCGTGACGTTCGAGAGTGTGACGCTCGTGCGCGAGTCCGCCGAGCTCACTTGCACCGGATCGGGCGGCGCACAGCCAACTTTCAGATCGTCGTGGCAGGAGTCCTGGCAGTCCCAAGAGCAGGCGGCTTTCTCGTCGTAAGGCCAGTCTGCTTCGATGGTCAGTCCGTGACCCTTGTTGTCGGAAGCCGCCTCGCTGATCAAAGGATCGTGATAACGCGACCAAACGTGCATCACGGACACGGGCATGATCGTGCCGCTGATGCGCGCAAACGCGTGGTCGATGGCGGCGGCCAACGAGAAGCCCGTGCACGCGCCGACGTCCTGCTGATCGCGAATCGGGCCCTCGGTGCCGTCAGCGCGGTGATCCACGGTGGTCGGCAGCGGCGCGGCTCCCGCGAACCCCTTGCCCGAGCTCAGCAGGCCGCGGCTCAACGTCAAGCGCGAGGCCCACGGGATCTCACCGTAGTTGGGCGTGATGCAATCGAGCGGCACGCGATGCCCGTTGATCGAGGCCGCGCCACAGCGGCCCTGTAACGCCGCAGTCGGCGCAGCCGCCGGAGCGCCGTTCGCTAGCGGCACCGTGAGCCCCGGAATTGCCGGTACCGTGATGCCGCCAATCGTGACCCAGCCGATGGCGGGTGCGGCAGGTGCAGCGGGCGCGCTGCCAGAAGCCGCCGCGTTCGCGACCGGCACGGTCAAACCTGGGATCGCCGGCAAGACCAGGCCACCAAAATTCACCCAACCCGCGGGCGCCGACACTGTTGCGAGCGAAGTCACCCGCGTGGGCGGCGGCAAAGACGGAGCCGGAGGAGCCGCTGTCATCGCCGCAGGCAGCGGCGGCTGCAGCGGCTCGCCCCAGCCCGCGCTCGGCGCACGCGCGCTCCCCTGATTGCAAGCTCCGGCAAGCAGAGCCAACGCGAACGAAACCGATAGCAACTCGCTCTTCATGTGCCGGAGCGCGGAACGCTAGCAAAGATCTCCGCCTGCATACGCCCGAGGGAGCCCGCGGACACAATCGATTGCAAAGGGCAATTTGCTCGGGTACCTAAAGCGCACAGGCCCTGACGGCCTGCCGCGTCGATGCCCTTTAGCTCAGTCATCTTTCTGTTCGGCTTTCTGCCGATTTTTCTCGTCGCCTATCAGCTCGCGCCAGCTCGCTATCGCAACGGCGTTGCGTTGTTCGCCAGCTTGATCTTCTACGCGTGGGGTGCGCCTCGCTTCTTGCCGGTGTTGATCGTCGTCAGCGCGGTCGACTTTGTCTTCAGTCGTCAGATTGCTGTCGCGGCGGTCGGCTCCAGGCGACGCTCGTGGCTGCTCGCACTGGCGGTGTGCCTGAACCTCGCGTTGCTGTTCTACTTCAAGTACGCAAACTTCGTCGTGCATGAGGGTAATCGCTTAGCGGTTGTCCTGGGTGCGAGCGCACTGCCTTGGCAGGACGTCGTACTGCCGATGGGCATCTCGTTCGTTGCGTTCGAAGAGATCTCATATCTGGTCGACGTGTTTCGCGGCGACGCATTGCCGGCGAAGCGTTTCTCCGACTACGCGCTCTTCCTCTCGCTCTTCCCCCACTCAATCGCTGGTCCCATCTTTCGTTGGAAGGACTTGGAGCAGCAACTGAGAGCGCGCACACGCTCGGTTCAGACAATATTCGAAGGCTTTTTGCGATTCAGCTTTGGGCTGGCGAAGAAGGTGCTGGTCGCTAACCATGTGGCAGCCACTGCAGACATCGTGTTCGGGCTCGAAGCGCAGCGTGTGCCGACGAGCTACGCCTGGGTCGGCCTCTTGGCATACACACTGCAAATCTATTTCGATTTCTCGGGTTACTCGGACATGGCCATCGGTCTCGGCAAAATGATGGGCTTCTCTTTCAAGGAGAACTTCGAGTCCCCGTACGTTTCGTCCAGCATCACGGATTTCTGGCGGCGCTGGCACATCTCGTTGTCTACGTGGCTGCGTGATTACTTGTACATTCCGCTCGGCGGCAGCCGCGCCGGTGAAACCAAACGCTACCGCAATTTAGTCGTCGTATTCCTGGTGTGCGGTTTTTGGCACGGTGCCAATTGGACATTTCTGACCTGGGGCGCATATCACGGCGCCTGGCTCGTCATCGAGCAGACTCCATCCTGGCGCAAATGGGCACCGCACTTGCCGCGCGCCCTGACGACGCCGCTCACGTTTGTGCTGGTGATGTTTGGCTGGGTGCCGTTTCGTGCCCAGAACTTGGGCCGCGCCGCAGGCTACTTCGAGCGGCTGTTGAGCTGGCACCCGCTGAACAGCCCCGACGCGCTTTATAGTTGGGGAGAGCTGATACCGAACCGCACCCTCTTCTACGGTGCCCTGGGGCTCGCCGGCTGTCTCGTCACAGGGTGGCCCAAGGCCGAAGCTTTCGTGGCCTGGCTGATCGGCAAGCGGGGAGGCACGGACGCCTTGCTCCAAGCTGATTTGGCTCGCTTTGGCTTCGCGTTCAGCGCTTTTCTGCTAGCCGTCATGTCGCTCGTGAATTCCACGTTCAACCCGTTCATCTACTTCCGTTTCTAATGGCGCGCTGTATCCGCTCCGCTCTGCTGTTCTTGCCTTTGGCACTGCTGTTGGCGGCGCTGCTGGACACGCCGTATCACGCGGTGTTCCGAGGGCACCTGTGGGGGACGTTCTCGCTAACCACCAGACCGAAGGTCTCTGTCGCTGCCCTGTGGAGCGGGAAGTTCCAAACCGAGTTCGAAGCCTGGCTGGAACAGCAGCTGTCTCTGAAGCCGGTCCTGGTGCGCACGGACAACAGTCTGAACCTGGCGTTGTTTCGCGATATCTCCGCGCACACCGGGATCAGCATCGTGCTCGGAGAGCAGCACACGCTGTTCGAGATGAACTACGTGAACAACTATAACGCCGTCAGCGAGTACAAGGCGGACCCACCGCCGAGGAGCAACTACTCGGTCGAGGAATCGACGCGCCGAGTGGCTCGCGCGGCTCGCGCGTTCCGTCTGCTCGGGATCGACTTCATGGTGGTCTTTTACCCGAACAAAGCTGATATCTTGAGTCAACGCTTGAAGCCAAGCTTGGTGCTCCCCGGCGGCGCGGCGCGCGCCGATGCCGGCTACCACGACTTACTGCGGGGCTTACACGACCAGGGCGTGCCTGTGGTCGACGGCAACGCGGTATTTTTGAAGATCACGCGCGAGCATCCGCAGTTCCCGCTCTACAACAGTGGCGGCACCCATTGGACAGATGCGGGCGCGTGCGAAGTTTCCAAGCAGATCGTCGGCAACCTGCTGCTTACCAACCCCGGCGGCTCGACGTTGAGCTGTCACCTGGGCCGGGAGAGCCCGGCGCAGGGCGGCGATCTCGACCTATCGCAGCTAATCAACGTCTGGGACAACTCGCGCTTCATCGATCCCATTCCTGCAGTAGTGCCAGTGCTCTCGGCACCCCTCACGGGTGGCCCCCGTGACGCGCTAATCGTCGGGACCAGCTACTCTGACCACCTGACTCGGCTATTGCAGCAGGCCGGCGTGTTCCGGGAGGTGGCGCGCCTCACCTACTATCGACACGCCAATCTGGCCGACGTCGATTGGCGCCGCAACGTGGCCCATCGGCGCGTCGTGATCTTCGAACAGTGTCAATGGTCCTACTTCACGATCAATATCACTGAATTCCTCGACGACATGGCGGCGCGCGTGCCTCACTTCGCCAAGGCCCTGCGACAAGTCGACGCAATGCCCGCTACCCCAGTCGCGCCTTAGAGCGCGCTGCCTGATATCAGTCGCCCGTGAGGAGACACATTGTCTGCCCGCGCTGCGAGGCGCAGCTACGTGATGAAGCTCACGCTCACCGTCTTTAGTGTAACGCCGGTGCGGTTTGTTGCGCGGCGTCGCAGTCGACAGCCAGTTGTGTAGACTGGCGAAGATGGCTTCACCACATTCGGTCGCCGAGGAGCGAGCCAACTACCTGACGCACGGTGCCGGGGTACTTTTCAGTCTAATTGCCGTGGTGGTGCTGCTGAGGTTCGCGGCGGCGCGAAGCGCCGGCACACTCCTGGCCTGCTCTGCCTATGGGTTCACGCTCGTGCTGATGTTTGCCTCGTCGACCGCGTATCACGCGATACCGCTGACCAACGAGCGCGCCAAACGCGTGCTGCGCGTCCTCGATCACAGTGCCATTTTCTTGCTCATCGCCGGCACGTACACGGCGCTGTCGTTGGCCGTGCCTCAGAGCATTGCCGCACTGGCTCTGCTCCTCGGGGTGTGGCTGTTGTCTGCGCTGGGTGTCGCAGCGTTGGTGCGGCGACGCGGGCACCGTCCAGGCGGGCCTGTGCTCTACTACTTAGCCTTGAGCGCGCTCGTCGCGCTCGCTCTTCCCGCGCTGAGGGGGCCGTTGGGCCCTAGAGGGCTGCTGCTCCTGAGCGCCGGAGGCGTCGTCTACGCGCTCGGTGTACCGTTCTACCTGGCGCGTGGTCTGCGCTACCATCACATGATCTGGCATGCGTTCGTGCTCGTCGCGAGCGCACTGCACTTCTGGGTCGTAATTCGTTACGTGATGCAAGGCTGAGCCCGAAAACGTCGATGGTCACTGGACCCACACAGAGTACCGACACTGAACGACAGTTGCCGCGCCGGCTCCGCAAGCGCGTCGCAGAGCTCCTGAATCTCTCGCTACAGGATGTGGATGAGCGCTGGCACGCGGGTCGCCTACGCGTGCACGTCCCGGGGAGCGCCGAACCGCAGTGGCTGCCGCTGGAGGCGCTCGTATTCGAGGAAGACCAAGTGCTGCTCGACGGCATCGCCATAGCGGGCGGCCCAGAGCGGGTGTACGCGGTCCTCAACAAACCGAAGCATGTGACGAGCACCGCTTCGGATCCCGAGGGCAAGAGTGATTTGTCTCCGTATTTGCGCGCCATGCCGCCGGGCTGCTTCGCGGTGGGTCGGCTCGATCGCGAAACGACCGGTCTCCTGCTGTTCACGAGCGATGGAGATCTCGCCAACGCCGTGCTGCGCCCCGATCACGAGACCACGAAGACATACTGGTTGTGGCTCGACGACGCCATTTCGGAACAGGACCCGCGGCTCGCTCGGCTGACCGCAGGAGTACCCCACGACGGCGAGCAACTGTACGCGAAACAGGTCCGCATTTTAGCACGCAGCGAGCACGCCACCGAGCTCGAGCTCACGCTGACCCAAGGCAAAAAACGCCAGATCCGGCATATGTGTCGCGCGCTCGACCTACACTTGGTGCACCTGCACCGCCGCCAGATCGGCCCGCTCACAGACGCGAACCTCGCGCTCGGCAGCTGGCGCCTACTCAACGCAGGCGAAGTCGAAGCCCTGTGGCAGGCCGTCGGTGGGCGACAAGACCTGCGTCAACGCAAAATCCTGGCACTGACGCGCCAGGCCAGCACAGCGCGCGACGCGGGCGTTCCGCTGGAGAGGTTGGAACGTTGGCTGGAGCGAGAGTCGAACCGTGTGGAGGACATCGCTCGGGTTCGTCAGCAGAGCTGACGGCGCCGGAACCTAACTTCGGCGCCGCACAGCAGTCTCAACTAGGCGCCCGTCTACCAATTCACCGCGTCGACATCCACGGCTCCGCTCTGTGCACCGTTCAGGGCGAACTGCACGCCTACCTCAGCTAGTGCGCTGGCGTTGGCCGGTACCTGCACTGTGCTCGTGTTCCACGCGCCCGGGTGAAGGTTGGCGAGGGCTTGCCAATTGCCGGTCCAGGCCCAGCCTCCGGTCGCGCCCTGCATGACGTACGGCTGAATGGACGCCACGGCTGCCCCGCTCGGGATCCAAACTCGGAATGTCACGGTTGCGCCCGCCGGAATCGGCGGCGAGATGAGCTTCGCGTAGCCACTGCTCGCGTTGCTGAGCGTCACCTTCAGGGAATGGCTGCCGGCAAAGGCGCGATCCGTAGAGCTTGCCACGGCAAAGCCTGCACCCGCGGCCACCCAACCTTGAGCGGACGTCTCGAAGTTGTAGCGAGCCGCATCAGAGGGCGGAGGCGAGCCACCGCTCCCGCCACTGCTCGTCGCGCCGCCGCCTGCAGATCCGCCGCTGCCCGTCGCGCCACCACTGCCGCCAGCTGATGAACCACCGCTACCCGTCGCGATCGGAACCCCTCCTGCGTTCAACACGGTTGCAGCGTGGCTCTTCATGAACAACTGACCGTCGCTGTAAGTGTCGTTGGTGTACGTGCTCTGCCCGGAGGCACCAGCGCCGAACAGCAGCGAGATCACACCGACGTCGGCAAACTTCTGTAGGTGAGCGGTGCCGCCGGCAAAGAAATACTCGGGACGGTTGTCCTTGTAGCCTTCGGCAGGGCCGCCGTTGTTCCACACGTTCTTGCTGTTCGAGTTACCCAGCGGGATCTGCCAAAGCACCCAACGCTTTTGGGATTTCACGTTCCAAAGCCGTAGCCATTCGGCGTAGCGGTTGAAGCTGCGCGAGCTGATGGGCGCTGAATCGCTGGCATCCCAGCCGCGATCCGAGCCTTGTACGACGCGGTAATAGTCCGCGTCGCGATCCAGCGGGTCGCCGACGAGCACGTCGTATTGTGCGCCCGTCACGTTGCTGGTGAGTCCCATCGGCGACAGGAAGCCGTAGGCTTTGTCGACCTCGGGCTGCAGCGGGTCGGTCACGCTGTACGATGCGATATCTTTGCCGCTAGCCCACGCCGACACGTGAAGACCCAAGATGGCATTGGACGCGCCCACCGCTTGCTTGAGCGCCAGATAAGCGAGCCCGAAGCCCGCGACCGTATTCGGTAGCGCAGAAAGCTCCGGCACGCCGCTGGCCGCAACCGCCGCGTACGCGTTCGCGTTGCCGTTGCTCTGCTGCTCTAGAAAGCCGACCCCGTCCGCCTCGATCAACACCAGAGTCGGCTTGCCAAAGTCCTTCACGCGCTGCATCAGGATCTTGAAGTCGCCGAAGTAGGAGCGCATCGTACTGGCGGTCTGCACCTTCGACAGCGTCGCTTCCTCGCCGCCGCCCGCTTCTCCGACCAGCTGGTAGTACTGAATGGCAGGCAAGAAACCCTGCTGATCGGTCTCCTTCAGATACGACAACCCCCAAGAGCCGTCGTACGCGGAGTAACCCCAATTATTGACCCAATTCTTCGTAAAATAACGATAGCGCACGTCCCACTTCACGCCGCTGTTCTTCAGCCATGTAGCCCCGCTGTCCTCGAAGAGACCAACGCTGAGTCGGGCGGGCAAACCTCCGGGAACTACGCCCAGGGCGGCGGATCCCGCAAGGGGCTGCTGCGTATTCTGAACGCCGTCCGTGGGTTCGGAATTGCCGCCGCAGGCGGCGAGAACGAGCGCGCACAAACCAATGATCTTGGAGTATTGCAAAGCTTCTGCTCCCTTCGTTGCGTCACACGCTGCGTCACAAACTGCGACGGCTCACGCGGGCAAGCGCTGTGTGTCGGGCAGTATGTACACGCGGCGGCGATGCGCTCGCAGTTTCTCATCAGGATCGCGTCACGTGCCGCCGTGTCAATGTGTCCCAACTGTGCACGCAACGAAGCGCCGCAAATTTACGTCGAAGTCATGCTGCGCGCAGCACGCGCGCACACCATGAGCCGCGCGACGTTCCTCGCGGCAGCAATCTTCGACCCGCACAAGCTACGGCGAACAGTTCACGCGCTTCGTGTCGAGCACGATGTCGTCGTAGTAGAGATCGAAGGCGGCCTTGCTGGGGTGCCAATCGTGGAAGCCGAAGCCGAATAGCTCGAAGCCGCCGATCAGGCCCGTGCTCGAGCCGTTGTACAACGGAGTGCCCGCCGCGTGACCCGCAGGATACGAAACATGCTGGTCGTCGAAGGTGCCGACCAGCTTGCCGTCGATCCAGAAATTGATGCTGTCCGGAGCGTCGCTGAATTGCCACTCGAGGCACGACCAAGCCGCGGTCGGCAGCTGCGGGTTGCCGGCGGGATACGTCACTTCTTCAACCGAAGGTGAGACGTCCAGCAGGTCGAAGCCCGCTTGCCAGCCACCATTATTGTAGTCCGCCACTTCCATGTAGCGCAGCTTTGGCAAGGGAGCAGGGCCGGTGGTAGAGGAGCCAGTGCCGTTCTTGCCGGCAAACAGCAGCTGCGTGTGAAGGCTGCTCGGCTTGGGCGTAAAGTAAAAATTCGCGCGCCCGAAATGCGCGCCGTTCAGCGCCGCGGGCGCGCTCTTCGAGACGATCAGCGCGTAGTCATCCGCCACGCCGGCCAGGCCGTGCACTTGCAGCGCGTACTTGCCGTGCTTGACCAGGGTCGACTGGACGACCGCGGTCCCGCCCCCACCCGTTTTCAGATCCCACTTCGCGGGGTCGATCATGCCCTGCTCGAAGTCCTCACACAGCAAGCCGGAG
>DATCFJ010000036.1:0-7004 GCA_036509605.1 Polyangiaceae bacterium
ATCGACCACGGTGAACCCGTCGCCAACGATGAACTGCCGCTGTCCGAGCCGCGGCACGAGCAGCGAGAACCGCTGAGCCACTAAGCTTTTCGCTTTCTGCTTCGCCTCTTCGGTGCTGGTCGGATCGAAGAGCGGTTTGAATGCCTTGTGGATCTCCGTGGACACGAAGGCGAGCGTTTCGATAGCGTGCCACTTCGGGTTCCCCGCTTGCGGCAGCAGCTGAGGCGAAAGGCTCGCGAGGTATTGCAATATGGCGACATTCTCGGTGAGCAGCTCGCCGTCTTCCAGCTCGAGCGCCGGGACGTAACCCTTGGGATTGATGATGCGATAGTCCGCACCCGTTTCGGTCTTCTTCGACTTGAGGTCCACGCGGACGTAGCTGCTCGGCAGCTTCGCCTCACGAAGCACGATGTGGCTCGCGAGACTACAGGCACCGGGCGAGTAATAGAGTTTCATGGCTCAGAGCGTGGCCCGCCATCTGGGCTACGCAACCGTGACGAATTTGACTAACTCATGCTCGAGGTCTGCCCGAGCATCGCGGCGGCTCAGCCTTCGTGCGAGATCCACCCCCTCAGTATCGGCGGCCGAGGCGACCCAGTCCGGCTGGTGTTCGATGCCCTTCCTGGCCCCGCCGTCGTCATCGGAATGTGCGACCTGGGCGATCGCTTTCGGCGAAACTGCCTCGTTCATGGACCGCTTGCGCTGGAACCAGGCCTACTACCGCCTCGCCGCCGGTTTGCCGGGCGTGGGCGCTGAAGCGTCCGACAACGCCCGGACGGCCAACTCCGCCAGCCCTGCTGCCCACCGCACCTGTTGCCGTGACGCATGACAGTCCTAGCTAGGCGCGCGCTCGTGGCGCACGAACGCGTGCCGTTCGACCAGCTCGCGTTCGTAGCCAGCAACGTGCGCGCGACCCATCACCACGATCGCGCTACTCGCTTCTAGGTGCTCACGCAGCATCCGCACCGTGCCCGCGGCCATCAGCGAATCGCGCACCGTGACCAGAGCGATCCCCGGGTGGATTAGCCAAGCCCACGGGTGGCGCCGGAAAACATAGGCTGGCAGCAGCAGGTAGCAGTGAAGCTCAAATGCCACGCCGAGGGTAAACAACCAGCGTGGCAAGCCAACGCCCGTAAGTTGTAGCAAAAATACCGGGTATAGCAGGCTGAACAGCGCCGCGAGATAGACCGAAGCCACATGCAACGGAAGCGGCGCCGAGCTCGCGCGTTCCAGTTCTACCGTTGCGCCGGTCGTGATGGCTTTGGCGTCGACGATCGTGCTGTCCTTGACCAAGCCGAAGGACAGCGCGCGCAGCAAAACGCGCGGCGCATGGATCAGAAATGCCAGCCATCGCCCGGCGGCGATCTGGCGCCTTTGGAAGGTTTCGACCCCTCGCAGCTCGAAGCAATTTACCAGTGCCTTACCAAGCGCAGAAGCCAGCCCGAACTTGACGTGGGCTTCACCGAGAATCACCACGACGCGGCGCTCGGGGAGCGGCGTCAGCACGCAGCGCGCGGTGTAACTGAGCGGCCGACTCAGTGCCTCCGCCAACGCCGCGCCGGCGCCCGGCGGCAGAAGCGCCGCAATCTCAGGAGCGAGCGGGGTCATCGGTGCCCGGCATGAATAGCACCCGAGGTATTTCTTTGTCGCGCATCGTCTTCCCCTCGCCAAAACCGAGTGCTCTTGGATTGCGCCCTCTGCGAACGCGGGACGCGCGCAAAACGCGGGCGAGACGAGAACCAAGAGGGAGATTGAGTAGCTGAGGCAAGCCATTGATGCGTGATGTGCAATGGGTGTGCCGCGTTTGATGTGCGGATCGCCGTCGCCGTACACGAACGGTAGGCGAAGCACGCGCACATCCAGACCTTCGAGCGCGAGCAGGAACCGGTCGGCAGCGAGCTTGCTCAGCGGGTAGGCTGCGCTCGGCAGGCAGGGTCGGTCTCTTGGGCAAGGCGGCCCCCATTCGGACCGTACACTAAGCCCGTGCTCGTGAAGATGAAGCGCTTCACTGAAGCGGCACGTGCGGCGTTCGCGAGGTGTTGCGTGCCGAGCTCATTGACTGCCAGCTCGGCGCGGTTCCCGCGCTCGGCTAAAGCGTAGCGTGTCCATCAGTACCGACGGCGCTTGAAGAACGATGCTTGCTGGAACCGCATTCCATCGAAAATCTGCTCGACCCGACGCGGCGATAGGCTGCCGATCGGCTCGCCCAAATGGGCCTTGGCCACGCTCGACACTTGCGACACGATCACGACGCTCTGCATCGGCAAGTTGCCTTCGCCCGGGTCCAACACCACGTTTCCAGGCTCGATCGCCCGGTTCATATTCGAGGTCAATCCGCACACGATGACGGTGGTAAGCCGACTCCGGTTGAGAACGTCGTCCTGAACCACCACATAAGTGTGAGCGACGTGTGAGAAATCAGCTCAGCGCGCCTTCGCGGACAACCGGTCCGTCTCAGTTCCATTTTTCTAGCGCGGCAGTCCTCACTCGAGGAGCCAATGCGTTTCTTGCAACTCGCGTGCACAGGCCACTTGACCACTTGACCACTCGACCCCGCGGCCGGTATCGTCGCCCGATGGCAAGCGGCACCGTGATTCCTCGCGCGCATCGCGTCGGCAAAACCAGCCTCGACCGAACGTTGCGGGTCGCGCTGACATCGACGCTATTGGCGGCCTGTGGATGTGGATCGAGCAGCAACCCCGGGTCGGGGTCTGGTACGGGCAACCCAGCGGGAACCGGCGGGACGATTGGCACTGGCGGCGGCGCCGCTGGCGCGACCGTTTCGGGGAGCGGCGGGTCACAGACCGATGGGCCCGGCGGAGGTACCGGCACGGGCGGGTCACCCAATGGGTCCGGCGGAGGCACCGGCACGGGCGGGTTGAACGGGGACACCGGCGCGGGTGGGTCGGGCGTGGGCGGACTCGGCGGTTCGATGGGCACGGGAGGCGCGGGGCGTGGGGGCAACACCGGACAGGCGGGCACCGGAGGCAGCGGTGGCGGCACCACGCCTTCGGACTGGGGGACGCCGGTTTCGGGCGGTCCGTCGGGAACGGGCGTCGCGGCCACGGTTACCGTGAACACCGGCACCACGGTCGGGAATGTCGGCGCCGGGTTCGTGGGCTTCAGCTACGAAAAGACGCACATCACGAACGCTTCGCTCACCAGTGCGAACAGCAAACTGATTGCGCTCTACAAGCTTCTCGGCGTCCCGACGCTCCGAATCGGCGCCAATGACGTGGATGTGTCGTCCTGGGGGGGGACGGGCACCGCTTCGTCGACTCCGTCGGGGCAGCCCTTCAGCCACACGATCGTGAGCGGGATGGTCGACCAGTTCTGCGGGTTCGTGCAGGCAACGGGGTCGCAGGTCATCTACGGCGTCAACTTCATGTCGGGCAATGTCGCCCAGTCGACCGCCGAGGTCGCGTACGTCATGGGCAAGTGTCCGTCGAGCATCTATGGAATCGAGCTTGGCAACGAGATCGACAAATACGGTTCCTGGGCCAACCAGAAGCAGAAGTGGGAGGCGCTCGGGACGTCGGTGATAGGAGTTCCGGGGGCGATGCTCATCGGACCGGCGGCAGAATGGAGCGCCCCTACGAGCTTCACAGTTCCGTTCACCCAGGATGAGTCGGCCAAGTTCGGAAGCAAGCTGCGCCTCATTACCAACCATTATTACAACGGGGGCGCCGGAACGAGCGAGGCAACCGCGTCGACGTTGCAAAACCTGAAATCCAACATCACCAGCATCGCCGACATCGTGAACGGCGCGGCCACCAAGGCCAAGGTTCCGGGCGGCTGGCGATACGCCGAGGCCAACACGTTTTGGGGTAAGGGCCAGTTGGGCGTGAGCGACACGATCATCGCGGCCCTGTGGAACATTGACTTCCTGTTCCTGACCGCGCAGCACAACGGCACTGGCGTCGACTTCCACGCCGGCGAACCTGGCCAATCCGGGCCAGGCATCTACTACTATTCGGCGATTGCCGAATTGGGTGGCGTGGTCACGAGTGTTCAACCGCCATACTACGGCCTGTTGCTCTTCAGCACGGCCGGCTACGGCTCCATCCTGTCAACCGCCGTTAGCTCCTCAAACCCGAATTTTTCGGCCTACTCCGTCAAGGGGAACGGATACGTGAGCGTGGTGCTCGTGAACCGCAACGCCAATAATGGCGTGAATGCAGTGGTGGATGTCGGCGCGCCGATCGCCAGCGCCAGCGCCATCTACCTGCAAGGGACGCCAGCCGGCTCCCTTTCTGCGGGAGCGGGGTCAGTCACGCTGGCCGGCTCGACGGTGACGACCGATGGCACCTGGAACCGAAAGGCGCCCTACATGCAAAGCACCTCGGGGAATACCGCGACCGTCTACGTTCCGCCGGTGACCGCGGCGTTGGTTCGCGTCGTTCTTTGAGCAGGTTCGGCTAACCGGCCCTCGCGCCACGTATCCGTCTCGATCAGCAACCGGGCGTTCCCGTCGGCGCGCAGGTGATCGAGCAAGGCCATCGGCAGCATCCTCTTGCCGACGCCGCTTGCCGCCGCGAACGAGGATGATGTCAGCTTGCGACACAGCTCGATATCTGCCTCGAGCGCTTCTTGAGCCACCTACGACGTCTGCGAAGCTCACTCTACGCCAAGCGCGCAGTCGTCACTGCGGGCGATCGAGTTCTGCGTCGTATTGCGCAAGTCGGGCAGCCGAGCAATCTGGAAATCGATTGGTCAGGATCGCTCCGAGATTGAGGCGCGCGTGAGCGAAGGCCTGAACGGGCTGCGCGTGGTGCGCGGTTTTGCGCGCGAACGCAACGAAGAGACGCTTTACGCGCTTGGCCAGCACACGGTCGTGCGTAAACACGGCCTAGCCACCAACATGCAGCGCGGCGTCGCCCTAGTGTGGGATTTGGTGATGCCGCTCACTCAGGTAACCATTCTTTGGTTCGGCGGCTACTTGGTGCTGCGCGGCGAGACAACCGTCGGCACGCTGATGGCGTTTCAAGGCTACCTGTGGCGGCTGATCGACCCGATCACGGAGCTTGTGAAATCCATGAGTGAGACGCAGCGTGGGCGAGCAGCCTTGGACCGCGTGTGTGAGGTGCTGGACCGGCCCGAAGAGAAGCCGGATCGACCCAAGGCCGTCGCCGCTCCACGTGTCGTGCGCGAGCTTCACTTTAGCCATCCCCATTTTTCGTATCGCAAGAGCGTTCCGGTGATTCGGGATTTCGACTTGCGCGTGCCCGGCGGTTCGGTGGTGGCGTTAGTCGGGCCGAGCGGCGCGGGAAAGACGACCATTACCGATCTCGTGGCGCGTTTCCACGACCCGAGCAGCGGCTCGCTTCGCCTGAACGGCGTCGATTTGCGAGACATTCGCCTGCGCAGCTACCGCAAATTACTGGGCATCGTGCAGCAAGACGTATTTTTGTTCGACGGCACCGTGCGCGACAACATTGCTTACGGTTGCGGCTCGGCCGGCGCCGCCCTGGTGGAGGAGGCCGCACACGCCGCCAACGCGCATGAGTTCATTGAGCGTTTACCAGAAGGCTACGATACGCTAGTCGGCGAGCGCGGGGTCAAGCTTTCTGGTGGCCAGCGTCAGCGCCTGTCGCTGGCGCGGGCGTTCTTGGCAGCCCCGCAAATCTTGATCTTGGATGAAGCCACCAGCAACTTGGACACGGAGAGCGAGCAGCTGATTCAGGCTTCGATACAGCGCCTGCTCGCCGGCCGTACAACTTTCATCGTCGCCCATCGCTTGAGCACGATTGTGCACGCCGATTTAATCGTGGTGCTCGACCAAGGGCGCATCATCGAGTCAGGTAACCACGAGGCGCTACTCGAACGGGGCGGCAGTTACGCGCGCATGTTCGAGCGCCAATTCCAAGATCCCGAACGCGCGCCGGAATCGCATCGCGAGCTGAGCCGCCCGCGTGGCGCGCTGGTAGTGGCAGAGTGAGCGGTGGCAGAGTGAACGGATCAGCGCGCGAGCGAGTAAGACAGCACCACGTTGCCGTTTTTGAAGCGGCGCGTGTCGTTGAGCCGTAGCCCGAAGCCAGTTTTCACGCCGTCGAACATGGATTTGCCGGTGCCGAGCACGATCGGATTCACCACCAATTGGTACTCGTCCACCAAGCCTTGCTCCGCCAGCTGGGAAACGACGCTCCCGCTGCCCATCAGCACCAAGCCCGGGCCGGGCTGGCTCTTCAGTTGTCGAACGGTGCCCACGAGGTCCGTTTTGACGAGCTGGGTGTTGTGCCAGGTTGCCTCGCCCAGCGTGCGAGAGAACACGACTTTGGTCGCCTCATTCATGCGTTTCGCGACGATGGGCATGCTCTGAATTGCTATTGCTGTCGGCCAAAAGCTGGCCATCTGTTGGTAGGTGACGCGCCCGAACAGCAGCTCACCCTCACCGCTGGCGTTGTTCGAGACGAACGCCCGCCATTCCTCGTCGTCTTTGTGGGCCCAGCTCATGTCGCCGCGCGCGTCGGCGATGTAGCCGTCCAAGGATACTTGGTTGAACACGAGTAGTTTGCGCATCTTGCTGCCTGCCTTTCCGGGTTCAGAACAGTGGTTTGAGGCTGCTTTCGGCGCGTCGCGTGCCGGCCTCGGTCACGTCGGTGAGGACAGCGGGGAAGGTGACATTGAAGGTTTTGTTCCAGCCTGGCCGCATGAAAAGATTCACGAGCAGGAAGCCGCCAACGCCGCGGAAACCCGTATGTTCCATGGTCAAGCGCGTGCCGCGCGCATGCGGCTCGAGCGTGTAACAAACCTCAGTGGGCTTGGTGTTTTCATTGCCGACCCACGAGAAACGCAGGAGCTCCGGCTCGCGCGCCTCCAGCACTTCACACTCGACGAAACCGCGCCAGCCGCGATTCGGCTTGCCGTAGAATTTGAAGCGCGTGCCGACGACCGGCGCAAAGCCTTCCGGGCGCATGCTCCACAGAGCCATCAAATCCGGATCGGTGAGGACGCGCCACACTTTGCCGGGCGGATGGGGATAATCGCGAGAAACTCGGAGGGCG
>DATCFJ010000037.1:0-11635 GCA_036509605.1 Polyangiaceae bacterium
ACCTCAGAAGCTGACCGCAGCGGAGATGCGTAGGTACGGCCCCGCGAGCGAGAGTGACCCCAAGTCAACCGGAGCTGTTCGCTCGGGAGCGCTAGAGTCCGTCTTTGCCTTCAGCAAAAGCCGCGTCGAACCGAGGTAGCCGTAGCCGCCTTCGGCGATCACCCACAACCGCGGGCGCCAGGATTCTCCGCTCCGCTTGCCATAGACTTCGACCGCAGCGCCCAGAGCGCCATCCAGCCCGTACGACCAATGCTCTGCGCCGCGCGTCGTTGCGGCAACACCGTCATCGAGGGATGCCTGCGAGTGCGCGAACGCAGGCAACGCATGCGCGAAGACGTACAGCTGCGGGATCAAATGATAGCGAAGCTCGGGGCCGATGCTCAAGCGATGGACGGCTAACGAAGTTTGCGCGCCGCGCGCCTCGCCAGTGTGCGTGCCGTAGTCCCAGAAGCCCACCGCCGCGAGCGAGAGGGGACCGTGTGCGAACAAAGTGCCGCCCACGCCCAGGCTCACCTGCGCGAGCTCGTCGGAATCCGCAAACGGATCGTAGCCCGCGTCAGCGACCTTCGAAACGCGTGCGCCGAGCGAAGCTTCGAGCAGCGGCTGATGCGAGCCGAGCGGCTCGGCGTGCACGAGCGCGGACGTGAGGCTCAAGGCACACGCACCTAAGGCCACCTGCAATTTCCGGCGAATCATCAGCGGATCCCCCCAAGCTCGAAGCCGCTGTAGAATCGGGCCGTAGCGGTCGAAGGCGCGAGCGCGTCCAGCACTGTTGCGCCGATACCCTGCGGTTCCCCGATGCCCAAGTGCAGCGCGACGGCGCTGCGACCACCATTGCCCGCAGCGATGTCGAACACGTTTGTCACTCCACGTTCCGCTTGCAGCGAGATTGGATGCAGGGTTTGGAAATCCACGGTAGCGAATCCCTCGGCGCCGGGCTGATATGCCCAGACTCGGTCGCCGTCAGGTGCCACCTCCAACGTAAGGCCGGTTTGCGTTTGCATAGGCGCGCTCTGGCGGTTCGTCAGGTCCAGCACGTAGAAGTCATGGCTCGGTGTCTCGAGAATTTTGTGATCGAAGAAGTCACTGCCGGGTATGTCGATCACGTCCTTGACGGACACGCCGATGTCGTACGGCTCGATGCTGCGGTACAGGGCGCCCGGTGCGCCACCCAAGTTGAAGTAGGCAATTTGCGTGGTATTTGGGCCGTACAGCAATGCGACGTCACCGTTCGGCGCAGTCGCAGAAGGGTTCAGCTCGTCCGTGATGCGCCGAATACCGGTGAACGCGACCGGCATCTTCGCCGCCTGAGTGATCGCCGTGACCGGATCGACCAGCACGGCGCTCGTGCCCACCAGCGCCACGAGCCTCAGCCCCTGCGCGTTGTGCACGAAGTCGATGGTCGCTGGTAGGCCGCCCACGTCCACCAGATTAGTGACCACTGAAAAGTCTTGGCCGGCTTGCGCGGGCGCCGCCAACTGGAGCAGAAAGACACTCGTGGTGCCAGTCACCCTGACGCCGATCGTCGCCGAGTCTGCGTCGTAGACCACTTGCGCGGAGGTCGCGCTGCCTCCTGCGTCAGTGCTCGGCAACGGCACCGTAACCTCGCTAGCGGCCGGGTTCGCGAGATCGATGAGCACCAAGTCGCTGTCGCGTTCCACGATCAGAAACCGCTTCGGATCTCCGCCCGGAACGGCAAGCGGCGCGGTAAACGTGAGGCGGTTCGGTTTGCCACCGAAGCTACGCAGGGTCTTGGAGGTGATGGCAGTACTGCCGGTGGCGCTCAAGTCTACTAACTCGAGCTCGTTCGGGTTCACGACCACGCCTGAGCTGCCGTACAGCACGGCCCACTCGTTCTTCGGATCGAGTGCCAGTTGGTCCATGGGCTCGGTCAGCGTGTAGCTTCGCTCCACCTTCGGAGTCGTCGAGCCGTCGATCAGCAGCAGCTGTGGGGGTTCATCACCAGGATTGCGCTGCGGTTGCACGCCACGCGACAACACGAACAGCGTCTTGCGGTCGGCAGACGTTTGAGCGGTCGCCAGATCCTTACCGAGCGGGATCGATTGAGCCGCGAGCGTGAGCGGGGACGGCGAGCGCAGTACGGTGAGTCGCTCGAGCGAAGAGTCGACGACTGCCACCGCACCAGTCAAACCATATGCCGGCGCTAGCCCTTGGCCCACGCTTGCAGGCTGATACGGGCTATCCCAAGCGCTCGGCCGTCCGCCGCAACCCACCAGCAGCACTCCACCCGCTAGCCATGCCCAAGTTCTCATCCGACTCGACTTTCCCCTGCTGGAATGACCCGCTTCGGGATATCCGAAGGGATGAATGACCATCATTGCACCACACGCGCTGCGATCTCGAAGCCACTCAACGTTTGAGCGGTGCCGGTGTCGAGATCGATAAAAGTAATCCGCCCCTCTGGGTGCTTCTGCGCCACAAAGCCGCGCTTGGCCTGCGCAATAATGCCGGTCGCGCCGGGCAGCGGATCGCTCGACAGCGCGATGAAGTTCTGCTCGAGATTGGCGAGACCAATCACGTACACGCCGTGCACGGTGCTCACCGTGTCGTGCACGGTGACCAACGCTTTGCCGAGGGCTGCATCCGAGAACGCGACGTCCGTAGGCAGCGCGTCGGTGCCAACGATCTTCGGCGAGCGCACGTCTTTGGTCGGGACGATGCTAAATAGGCCGACTTTCTTGCTGCCGGCGGGCGGCGTCTGCAGCGTGATGGCGGTGAGGGAGTCGGGAGAGACGTACACGCTTTGCACGGCGCCTTGTACGTCGACCGTTCGAAAACCGAAGTGCCCCCCGGCTGTGGTGTCCAGTAGCGTCACGTGGCTGCTCGGCACCGCGTTCGCGTAAAGCACTGCCACCGTGGAGTCGGGGGCAAGTGTCACGCTGCGCACGAGCTCACCAGTGATCTCCGCGGTGTCGAGCTTCGGGGGCGCACCTGGGTTTGGCACAGCGAAGCTCACCACTTTCGGCGGGACTTCATTGCCGAGCACCGCCGTCGCGGTCTTGCCGTCGGCGCTCAGGTCGAGATCGGTGACGCTCGCTTCGAGAGTCACCGTTCGGTGCGCCCCGGTTGGCAAGGTGATGATCTCGACGTCAGCGCTGCCCTCGACGCGCACCGCCGCGAAGCTGCCGTCTGGGGCGATGTTCACATCACGCGCATGCGCGGCACCCGCTGCCGGGACCGTAACGAGCGCAGAAAGCCGCGGATCACCCGTCAAATCGAGAACGCTGATGCCTTCGTCGACGACCGCGTAGGCATGCTTGGCACTCGCGTCGAAGACGACTTGGCTGGGCCGAAACCCGACGCTCAGGCGCGTGCTCGCGGGCGGCATAGCCGACAAATCGATCACCGTCAGCTCGGAGTAGCCGTTTACGGAATCGGCCGCGCCACCTTGGATCTGCGACACATTGGTCCACGCGATCGCAAAGCGGCCGTCACCGCTGACCGCCCAGGAGTTGGCACCCGCGTGGGTCGGGATCGTGGTCGTGCTGATGTCCTTCGAGGTGGCGACGAACCAGCTAGCGTCGTTGCTGCCGACGTTGATCACGATCGCAGAGTCCGTGCCCTTTTCGCTCGGCACTGCAGCCAAATAAGTTGGCCCAAAGCCCGCGTTGGTCATGCGCACAGCGAGAGTCTCGGCGTCGATTAGCGCCACTCGTCCGCTGTCCGGATTGGCGCTCCAGAGCAGCTTGCCCGTGGCCACCGGCGCCCGGAATGTCTGATCTAGCTCTTTTTCAGGGGGCAGCGGAGCCCCAGCGTCGCTGAGGTTGGTCTGACCGGGAGTCGTCGCACCGTTGCCGTTATCCGAGCCCGAATTGGAAGTTCCCGCGCCGGCGAACGGAGAGCCGGAAGCAGTGGCATCTGCAGCGCTGTTGCTGCATGCGCCCAGCGCTGAGGCAAACAAGAGCAGCCAGACGAAATGCACGCGCTCAGTTACCATTGGTCACCTTCGCAGCGATCTCGAACCCGGTGATGGTGCGCGGCACGCCCGTCTCGAGATCGATGAACGTGATACGCCCCTGAGGATGCGCTTCCGCGATGTACGCTACGCCCGCGTCCGGCACGAGGCCCGTCGCGCCTGCAAGCGGACGGCTCGGGAGCTTCACTTGGTCGACCACGAGCTCCGGCATGCGCACGATATACGCAGCAAAATTCGCCTTTCCGTCGCTCACGGTCACCACGGCGCGCGCCGCGGGCCCCGAGCTCTGCGCAACAGCGAAGACCGGCGCGTCAGTCGTCTGCACGCGAACGGGCAAGTCGCTCGCGACCGGAACCGCCGCGAAGCCGGGCTTGCCGTTGGCGTCTTTGGCGGTAAGCGACGCGATCGCGTAAGCGCCGTCTGGTGATGGGAACACCTCGTTCACATTGCCGCGCAAGTCGACCGTACGATGCGTGAGGTAGCTCGCTCCCGGCGCGGTCTCGAGCACGGTGAGATGGCTGTTGGCGATCGCATTCGTGTACAAGAGCGCCTTCGTGCCCTGCGGAGCGATGTTCACCAAGCCAAACACCTCGTTGATCGCGACGGTGTCGAACGTCGGCTGTGACCCGAAGATCCCCGGAATGGGTAGAATTGCGAGCGTGGAGCGGATTTCGGCGGGTCCCGAGTTACCCGCACCGGCCGAATCCCCACCGGCTCCCGCGTTGTCAGAGTTCGAGGTGGACACTGCGGTGTCGCCACGCACGACGGCGAGCGCCGATTGAGAATTCGGAACCAAGTCCAAATCCGTCACTGGCCCGGGCAGCGCCATGATCGGAGTCGGGACTCGACTCGGGTCAGCGTTGTCTTGCAAATCCACGAAGCTTACGATCGCACTGCCGTCGCGGCGAATCAGCGCGTAGCTGCCATCAGGCAGCACCGACACGTCGCGCGTCGACGAGTCTTCGTGTTGATTGTCCGACAGCGCTCGTTCGACCACCACGTGCGGCCCAGACGACGCCGCGAGATCGATGACCGTGATGCCCGAGTTGGCCACCACATAAGCCATCTTTTCGGCATCGTTGATGAACACGCGGGACGGCAAAAAGCCGACGACCAAGCGCGTCGCCACCGGGACCGCGCCACGCAGATCGACAACGCTGATGTCCTGATAGCCCTGGGTCGGATCGGGAGTCAGCGAGTGGGAGTCCGTCCAAGCGATTGCGAATTTGCCGGTCTTGCTCACTTGCCAGGCGTTGGCATCGGGCTGGAGTGGGATCGGGCCCAACGCGGTGACTGCGCCCGTCGCGCCCGCGCTGAGCAACGTCGCGTCGTGACTACCGGTGTTGATCACGAGCGCACTGCTGGCGTTCGCTTTGGCTGGCAACGCGGTGAGAAAAGTAGGCGCGACCCCAGCATCGGCCAAGCGAACCGAGAAGCTCTTGGCGTCGACGACCGCGACTTTGCCCGTGTCGGGATTCGCCGTCCAAACCCATCGGCCGCTCACGACCGGCGCGCGGTAGCTCAGATCCTCTTCCTGTTCGGGGGCAACCAATGGGTTGCCCCCTCCCGCCGACGAACCTTGTGGCGCTCCGCTGCTAGCTCCGCCAATACCGAAGTCTCCGCCCGGCGTACGAGGCGCGCTGGCCTGCGAGCCGTCGTTCAACGACGACGAGCAAGCCGCGAACGTGATCGCCGCCAGCATCCCCCAGGACGTATGCCTCCGCGTCATGTCTTCACCTACTGCAAGCCGTGCGCCACTCTGGTCAGCGCTAGAACAAACCGAGGAAGAGCCGTCGTTTAGCGAGATCCCCTCAGTAATGACTGGCGGGTTTGGCACACAGCCTGACATTCCTGTCAGGCTGCACGGGGCTCAAGACGGCGGAGTCACGCCCTTCGCGCCATGTTCGGCGAAGTATGCGCGGAGGACCTCACGCGCCAACATGGCTGCCTTGATCTGCCAGCTCGGGTTGTTCACCACGAGCGCGGAGATCGCGACCTCTGGCTTGTCGGCGGGCGCAAAGCCGATGAACCACGTGTAGAAGCGGTTGTCCTTGTAGCGAGTGAGCGTGCCCGTCTTTCCGGCGACCTGAATGCCGGGCAGGTAGGGCGTCCCGTTCGCATCGTGGAAGCTCTTGAAAGCCGAGCCATTCTCGACCGTTTGCCGCATCATGCGAGTCAGCTCGGTGGCAGTCTCGGGTTTGATTGCTCGGCGCA
Source organism: Polyangiaceae bacterium (assembly GCA_036509605.1). Lineage (GTDB taxonomy): Bacteria > Myxococcota_A > Polyangia > Polyangiales > Polyangiaceae > PMG-095. The sequence goes on from DATCFJ010000037.1 coordinate 6,152, forward strand.
ATACTCGTGGCGGCCGATCGTCCCTCCACAGCTCGTCCTGGCCCTTGAAGACCGAGGAGACGATCCGCGGTTCGAGGGCGGCTCCGCCGTTCGCAACGGTTTGCGCCAGCTCCGCCGCGGCGAGCGGCGATAGCGTCGTGTTCCAGAACCCTGCCGAGGTCCGGGCAAACTCGAGCGGGTCCTCGGGCATCGTGATCTGCGGCGCCTCGTTGGCGACCGCAAAGGGCAAGGGCGCGCCAAAGCCGAAGGCGCCCGCCATCGTGGTCACGTCCTCGGGCGTCAGATGCTTCTGAGCCAAACGTGCAAAGACCACATTCAAACTGCGCCCGAGCGCCATGCCGATCGTCGCGCACCACTTGTCGCGCGCCGGGTCGTCGACCAGCTCGTCGGGAGAAATGCGGCTCTTTCCGCCATGATAGCACTGCTCAGTGTCCGCATTCAGGCCCGCGCGCTCGATCAGGGCGGCGCTTGTTATGACCTTGAACACGCTGGCTGCCGGAGCCTCGGCGCGCGCGTTCACGTCGAACTTGTCGGTCGCGTTCACGTAGCTCGCATAGGCCAGCACGCGGCCGGTCTTGACCTCAAGCAGTACGACGCCACTCTCCGGGATCCGGAATTTTTGCATTTGAGCGTGGGCGGCGCGCTGCACGACCGGGTCGAGGGTCAGCTGCGCTTGGCGGCCTTCGCTGAGCGGAGCCATCACGCGTTGAGGCCGCAAATCCAGCCGCATTAGGTCCAAACCGTCGAGCTTCGGCATCTCGGCGACGTTGCGCTCCAGGCGGCGCAGCGGGCTCTCGAGGCTGACCTTGCCACGCACGATCGGCACCAAGGCGGCGATGATGCCAGCCGCAGCGCCTAGACCGAGCCATTTGCCGAACCGTCGCATAACCCCACACGAGTTACCGGGGACGGGTCCACTAGGCCAAAAAAGCGGTGAACCCCGGCCGCGGGACCCGGCGAGCGATCCGACCTCTGACGGGCGAAGGACGGGCGAAGAGCGGCGCGTGGCGCGCGATGCGCCCGGCGTCAGGGAGGCGTATGCTCCGGGCCAAATTCTTTGCTGAGGAGTCGAAGCCCCCACGCGATGAGCGACATCCCCACCTCTGACCGCTTCGAGGTCGATAACACCTCAACGTTGCTGCAGCTCACCGGGCCGCAGTCGAATTTGCTCGCCGAGGTGGCGCGTCAGAGCGGCGCCGAGGTGAGCCTGCGCGGCAACGTGATTCATTTCCTGGGCTCGGAGCACGACGTTCGGCTCGCGCACCGCTTCGTGAGCGACGCCGCCGAGCTGGTCGGCAAGGGCTTCGAGATCAACGCCAACGACGTGGCCGGTTCGATCCGCGGTTTGCGCGCCGACCCGAATCGCTCGCTCACCGAGCTGCTGGACGAGACAATCATCGTCAATACCAAGCGTCGACCGATTCGGCCGAAGAGCGCGGCACAGCAGCGCTACGTCGAAGCCATTCGCACGCACGACCTGACCTTCGGCATCGGGCCCGCTGGTACCGGGAAGACCTACTTGGCGATGGCCATGGCCGCGGCTTCCCTGATGCAGAAGAAGGTGAAGCGCATCATCTTGGCCCGACCGGCGGTCGAGGCGGGCGAGAAGTTGGGCTTTCTGCCCGGGGATATGGCGGAAAAGGTGAACCCGTACCTACGCCCCTTGTACGACGCCTTGAACGACATGCTCGAGTTCGAGCGCGTCGAACAGCTGCGTGAGCGCGGGCAGATCGAAGTCGCGCCGCTGGCGTTCATGCGCGGGCGCACACTCAACGACTCCTTCGTGATCTTGGACGAAGCGCAAAACGCGACCAGCGAACAGATGCGCATGTTCCTGACACGTCTCGGCTTTGGTTCGAAGGCGGTAGTCACCGGAGACATCACCCAGACTGATCTACCGCACGGCGCGCGCAGCGGGCTACGCGAAGCTCGCGAGCTCCTAGAGGGCGTGGACGGCATCTCGTTCTGCCGCTTCACCGACGTGGATGTCGTGCGCCACCCGCTGGTGCAAAAAATCGTAGTCGCGTACGAGCTGCGCGACGAGAAGCTCCGCGAAGATCGCGACCGAGAACAAGCGGCACGGGAGGCGCGGCGTCAAGAAAAGCCGCGTTCCGGTGGCTCTGAAGGTGAACCGTGAGGGGCGTCTCGCCCGTACCGGGCTCAATTTCGCCTGAGATTCGCGCGCTGAGCCCGCACGCGCAGAGTGCCGTCCTCGGCTTGTCGACGCTCGCAGAGTGGCTCGCTCAGCACCCCGGACAGAGCGGCGACACACTGACGCGCCCTCACCCGCTTTTGCTCTTGGTGCGACGCGCTGGCTTCATGGTGCTAATCGCGCCAGCCTCCGTTTGGGACAAGGGCCGAGATCTGCTGAGCCCGTACCTAGAGAAGTTCGCTGCGATAGAAGCGCGCCTGGTGCTCCTAGGGCGGCCGAGCGATCCGGATCTGAGCCAAGCCTTGAACTTGGGCTTGTGTGCGCTGCTCACCGCCACGCCCGCGCCGGAAGAGGTGTTCGTCGCCTTGCACCAAGCCTTCGAGCTGATGGACGTGAAGGCGCGCAGCGAAAGCCGGGGCAAATGGCTGAACCGCTATCGCTACGAATTGGGTGAGCTGATCGAGATTGCGCGCGCGCTGACGACCGAGCGCGAGATCGACAAACTGCTCAATTTGATCCTGGAGAAGGCCCGTTTCATCACCGCGGCCGACGCCGGCAGCATGTACGTCGTGCACGGCGACGACCCGCTGCTCGCTCGCCGTCAGTTGCACTTCAAGCTCAGCCAAAACGACTCGGTGTCATTCGACTCGCGCGAGTTCGCCATGCCGATCAGCCCGCGCAGCATGGCCGGTTACGTCACGCTCGAGCAGAAGACGCTCAGTATCGAGGACGTGTACGACATGCCGCCCGGCTCGCCCTTCGGCTTCGATCGCTCGTTCGATCAAAAGGTCGGCTACCGCACGCGCAGCATGCTGGTGACGCCGCTGATCACCAGCAAGGGCGAAGTGATCGGCGTCCTACAGTTGATCAACAAGAAGCGCGAGCCCAAGCAGAAGCTACTCTCGCCCGAAGACTTCGAGCGCGGCGTGATCCCGTTCGACGAGCGCAGCGAGCAGCTCGTGACCACGTTGGCGGCCCAGGCAGGAATTGCCCTCGAAAACGCGATTCTGTATCAAGAAATCCGCAAAATCTTCGAAGGCTTCGTGAAAGCTTCAGTAGACGCGATCGAGGCGCGCGACCCAACGACGAGCGGCCATTCGCGGCGCGTCGCGGATTTCACGGTCAGCTTAGCTGCTGCGGTCGAGCGCACCGACGTAGGGCCGTATCGCGAAGTGCGCTGGCAACGCGAGGACCTACGCGAGATCGAATACGCTTCCGTGCTGCACGACTTCGGCAAGATCGGCGTGCGCGAGCACGTGCTCGTCAAGGCCAAGAAGCTGTTCCCTCAGGACCTGCAATTGATCCAGCAGCGCCTCGAGTTCGTGATTCGGACCATCGAGGTGGACATCGTGTCGCGCAAGATGCACGCCATGGGCCGCGGCGCCTCGGCTGGGGAGCTTTTGGATTTGGACCGCGAGCTCGCCGAAAAGCGGGCCGAGATCGAAGAATCCTGGCGCGTGATCGAGCAAGCCAACGAGCCCTCCGTGCTCGCCGCGGGCGACTTCAAGCGCATCGAGGAGCTTGGCCGGCAGTCTTATGCGCGGCTCAGCGGGGAGATGTCGACGCTGCTCAGCGCCGACGAAGTGAAGTCGCTGAGCGTGATGCGCGGCTCGTTGACGCCCGAAGAGTTCGACGAAATCCGAAGTCATGTCTCGCACACTTACCGCTTCTTGTCGCAGATCCCCTGGGGCAAGACCTTCGCGCGCGTGGCGGTGATCGCGGGCGCACACCACGAGCGGCTCAACGGCACGGGTTACCCGAACCGCCTACGCGCCGAAGAGATCCCGCTGCAATCGAAGATGATGAGCATCAGCGATATCTTCGATGCGCTGACGGCCAGCGATCGCCCGTACAAGCGCGCCGTGCCGGTCGAAAAAGCGCTCGATATCTTGGGCTTCGAAGTCAAAGACGGCCACGTGGACGGCGAATTGGTGCACATCTTCACGGAAGCGCGGGTTTGGGAATCCGCGCTGAACGCGCGCTAGTTACACGCGACCGGTACGTGGTCGAGCGCCACATCGTCGTACCAAATTTCGCCTGTGCCGAGCTCCCAGCCGATGCGGAATGCCGCATAGGTCGGCGACCAATTGCTCTTTGCGACAGTGTTGCCGTTGACCGAATCCGCGGCGACCCAGTTGGTCGTAGAGATGGACGACTTCACGTCGTCGAGCGTGACCTCGAGCACGTCATTGCCGTATTTGAATTGGACGCACTGCCACGTGTTGGTCAGCACTTTGGCGTCCGGGTCGCGCAGATCGACCTCGCCCTGATAGTACAAGTTCGACTGAAACTTGCCCAGGTTCATGCCGACGCGCACTTCATGGGTGTCGTTCGTCACGTCACCGGTCTCGAACCAGACAACGTGGCCTTGCGGCAAAGTGCCGTCGGTGGATCCGACTCGTAGCCATAAGCGGCCGTAAAACGTGTTGTTTGGCGCGGGGAAGACTGGCGCGCCTTCGGCTGCCAGCATCGTCGAGAAGCCGCTGTGTTTGAGGTGCAGCGATTGCTTGCCGCCGTGCTTCTGCGTCGTATCGAGATCGAACATGGTGCCGGACGTAATGCGCGGGGTCCACTTGCTGGCGTCGATCGTCGCGGCTTCGAAGTCGTCCGAGAACAACGGAGTGCTGCTGGCCGTGCCCGCGCTACCGGCTGATCCGGCTGCGCTCGTACCAGCGCCTCCGGTTGCTCCGCCGCCACCTGAAGGCGACGCACCGCCGACCGCCGTGGCTCCGCTGGCGCCTGCGCCTGCGCCTGCGCCTGCGCCTGCGCCTGCGCCCGCGCCCGCGCCCGCGCCCGCCATGCTGCTCCCGCCACCGGCCAACGACGAACTGCCAGCACTAGCCGCGTTCGTACCGCCAGAGCCGGCGTTCGCGCCGTCCTGCGACTTTGCCGACCCGCACCCAACGCACACTGCGAACCCCAAAAAAACCAGAGCTAGCGTTGCCTTATCGCGCATGTTTCCGGGTATGGTGCCAGTTCCACATGCGACCTGCCACTCGCCGAGTCGGGCGAGCCATGATAAGCGCCTCGCATGCCGGAAATTCTGCAGGTCAACGCACGTGAAATCCTGGATTCTCGCGGGAACCCGACGGTCGAAGCCGAGGTTCAAACCGACAGCGGCTTAGGCCGCGCTGCCGTACCAAGCGGCGCGTCGACCGGTGAGCACGAGGCCATCGAGCTGCGCGACAACGACAAGAAGCGCTACCTCGGCAAGGGTGTCAGCAAGGCCGTCGCCAACATCAATGAGCAACTCGGCCCGGCCCTGATCGGCCTGTCTGCGCTCGACCAACCCGCGATCGACCGCGTGCTGCTTGACCTGGACGGCACGCCGA
>DATCFJ010000038.1:0-2153 GCA_036509605.1 Polyangiaceae bacterium
AAGAGCGGCCGGAGTCGGCGCAAGTGACGCGCTACACGCGATTCCGAAATCTCGCACGCTGGGTATCGAGCCGCGCATCGCGATCATGTTTCGCCCGCACTGGGAAGAGCCGAGCCCCGCTGAGCCCGAGTTATCGACGGGAAAACGAACACGCGGCGCGTACTAGCAAAATAAGATAGCCTTCTGGACGTGTGGCGACAGAAACCAAGCCAGAATCAAGACCGGAAGCGAACAGTGCGGCGCGCCTTCGCACGGCTCACGCGAGCCTCCGCCGCATTCGGGCTACTCGGCCTCACCTGCGCGCAGCATTCTCCGATGCAGGGTTCAGAGGGCAGCTCTGGGACGGCAGGGCGCGCCGAGTCGGGGGCGGGCGGCGGACTCGCTGGCGCGACTCTAGGCGGCGCAGCATCGAGTGGCAGCGCTGGCGCCGCTGCTGGCGGCGCTGACTCGTCCGGATCGGGCGGCGGCGGCGCTGGCGGAGTGTCGCTCTCCGCTGGCAACGGGGGTGAGAGCGCTCGAGCAGGCAGCGCAGGCGGTGGAGGAGCGGCGGGCAGTTCAGGAAGCGCGGGCGGCGCAGGAACCTCGGGTGCCGCCGGCAGCGGTGGCGGCAATGGCTTGGCCTGGACCGGAACCTGGAGCGCAGCACCCCAACTGACGGAAGAAGCCAATTTGCCGCCCGCGCCTGGGCTCTCGAATCGCACGCTGCGTCAAATCTTTTACGGTTCGATCGGAGGCAGCCGCCTGCGCGTCCATTTCTCGAACGCCTTTGGGCAAACCGCCGTCACGCTCAATGCCGTTCGCATCGCGCTTGCCAAGAACGCAGGCTCAATTGATGTTGCAACCGATCGAGCGCTCGCGTTCTCAGGCATGCCCGCAGTCACCATTCCGCCCGGCGGCACCGCGACCTCCGACGCGATGGACTTCGCGCTGCCCGCTCAGACTTCGATCGCGCTGAGTATTGCTTTCGGGAACACCCCCGCTGAAGTCACCGGCCATCCAGGATCGCGAGCGACCTCGTACATCGCGGCCGGCAACGCCGCTGGCGCTGCAACGCTGACGGCGCCCGTGAGCGCCGAGCACTGGTATTACGTCACCGGCATCGACGTCCTCCGTGAACATGGCGAAGTAGCCGCGGTGATGCTCGGCGACTCCCTGACCGACGGGCGAGGTTCGACCACGGACGGGAACAACCGCTGGCCCGACGACTTATCGCGACGCTTACGCCAGAACGCTCCGACGACAGGTGTCGCGGTGCTCAATCAAGCCCTTGGCGGCAACGCGGTATTGTCCGGGGGAAATGGGCCGCCCGCGCTCACGCGCTTCGAGCGAGATGTGCTCGGCCAAGCCGGAGCGCGTTGGCTCATCGTGCTGGCAGGCGTGAACGACATTGGCGTGGCCGCCAGCGCGGCCGTGGCACAGGATCTGATCGACGCTTACCAGACAATGCTGAGCGCAGCGCGCGCTGCCGGCGTCCGCTCGTACGGCATGCCCATTCTGCCTTTCGGCGGATCCATGTACGACAGCCCCGCTCACGAAACTGCGCGCCAGACGGTCAACACTTGGATTCGGGCAGCGGGCCATTTCGATGCCGTGATCGATCTCGAGACGGTGGTGCGGGACCCGAGCCACGTTACCCGCTTGTTGCCCGCCTATGACCAAGGCGACCACCTGCACCTGAACGGAGTTGGCTATCAAGCAATGGCGGATGCCATCGACTTGAGTCTGCTCACGCCCTGACCTGTGCCCGAAAAATGCGGCGCGCCTCGTGACGCTGGAGCACGCGCCGAGGGTTCGCGCCGGGCTCGGACGGGCCGCGCTGGCGAACGAGCTCGCGCTGCGCATCGGCTGTATCGCCGAGGTATTCGCGGGCGCCACGGCCTTGCCCATCATGCGCGAGACCACTCACCCGTTGCTTCGGGCTGTCTTCACCAGCATTCTGCGCGACGAAGCCCGCCACCGCCGCTTTGGCACGCTTTACTTCGAGTGGGCGGTGGACCGCCTGGACAAAGAGGAGCGCGCGCGGCTTGGCGCTGCCGCGCTCGATGCCCTCCAGAATTACGCGCCGCTCTGGCGTAGCGCCGCGACGCTCGCTGATTCACCGCCCGAATGGCAAGGCTTTGCACAGAGCGAGCTCGGATGGATGGCGCCATCGC
>DATCFJ010000039.1:0-3491 GCA_036509605.1 Polyangiaceae bacterium
GCGCGCGGCGTTCAACTCTCCGCTCACGTCCTGGGACGACGCCACGCGCGAGCGCGTTCGCGTCCAGATGCAGGGCATCTACGACCTATTCATCGCGCGCGTGGCCCACGCTCGGCTCATGGACGTCGAGAAAGTGCGTGCCTCCGCCGAAGGCCACATCTGGAGCGGCGATCAGGGCTTGGAGCGCGGACTGATCGACGAGATTGGCGGCCTTACGGACGCGCTGGCCGCCGCTCGCAAGGCGGCGCGGCTCGACGCCGACGTGCCCGTCACCGTCGAGGGCGGGCGCGAGGGCCTGCTCGACAGCTTGCTCGTCTCGGACGACGCGAGCGATGCCGACGCGGCCGCCGCTCTCGAGCGCTTGAGCGCGGCACCGAGCACGCGTTTGTTGTCCGAGGTTCCCGTGGAAATGCGCAGCATAGTGAGTAGCTTTTCGCCATTGGCGCAGCACGAGCATGTCGCAGTCGCGCTACCCTTCGGCCTGTTTATCCACTGACGTGCGAATTCGGCGCGCTGCTCGGCGTTTTCCGTATTTCGGCGCTCGCTAAGCCAGGCATTTTCGGCTGAACTAAGCCTCATGTCAGCAGAGCGACGAGGGCCGCTTTCTTTCTTGGACACGGAATGGCGCACGGCGCTGTGGAAGCGTTGGGTATCTGCTTACTTGGTCACGGAAACAAACGGCGTCACGAAGGCAGCGTCGGGCGTCGCCCCGCCGGCCGCGGCAACCCCGAGCGCGGCCGCTGACTCGCTCGAGCCCTCGGCTACGCATGCCTCCGCGGAGTACGCTGCTCGCCCAGAGACTCCCGCTCCTTCGCCGAAGCGGGCGCACGCAGTGCAAGACGACACACGCCGCAACGAGCGTCGCGCTGACGTGCGAGCACGTTTCGATGCACTGTCCGAGCGGCTACAGGGGCTCGAGGACGCTATCGACGTCATCGCGCGCCGGATGTCGCACCGTTCGCGCCGCGAACGGCGCACCGATCGGCGCACGGCAGAGCTCGTTGAAAACATTGCGGAGAGCGTCGAAGCTCACGCGGTCGCGCTCGACAGTTTGGGCACAGCGATCGAACGCATCGAGCGACGCTTAGAGCGCGCCGAAGGCGAACGCCGGGACTCCCGCATCCCAAAAGCGCGCAGCTCGGAGCCACCGCGCAGCGTGCAACCGCCGCGGCTGGACGATACGGGGGATTTCTCCGCCGTCCGCGAGGGGTCTGACGAAGACGACGCTTCGACTTCCGGCTCGTCGATCCGCGGCAGTATCGGCGAGTTGTCACTTTCTACGGTACTCGCCATGCTCGAAATCGAGCGCCGCAGCGGGCGGCTCAAGGTGCAGGGCGAGGACGGCTCGCTGGTGGCGTTCGAGCTGGAAGACGGCTCGGTCGTGGGCAGCCGCGTCAGCGAGAACGACATGGATGCCGTGGAGTCCCTGCGCGAGGTGCTGACTTGGAAGAACGGCCGCTTCTGGTTCCGCCAGAACCCGAGTGAGTCGTTGATTTCGCCACCGCGCTCGGTGAACTCGCTATTGCTCGAGGCGACGCGGCAAATCGACGAAGCCGTACGCTTCGGCTGAGCGCGGGCCCTTAGTGAACGTGAGGGCCGTGTACGTCGTGCGCGTGCTCGTGCTCGTGCGGCGGCGGCGGCACGATCGCCGAGAGCCAGAGCCGCGCGCCACGCTGCCACATACCGAAGAGCAGCAGCGCGGCGAGGGCGATCGCAGCACGCGGTCCAAGATCGCCTTCGGAGAGCGAGCCGTCTAGGGCCGCCACTGAGAGACCGAGGCGGTCGCTGGCCGCAGCGACGGCTAGGCAAGCCACGGTCGCGATCAGACGCGCTTTGGCGGCATTGCCGAGGAAAGCAGAAACCGGCGCCAGAGTCGCAAACAGCAACACGGCTCCGGGAGAGAAGCCGAGCGCGCAGAGGCCAGTCGCTATTAGCACTGCCGCGGGCGCGGCCACCGGAGTCAAGTTCGCAATCACCGCCAATAGGCCCAGGCCGAACAACCCCGACGGCGGCTGAGCGAGGGACGACGCGGGCACCGAGAGCAGCAGACCTCCGAGCAAGAGGCCGAGCACGAGCCACGGGCCGGAGCTTTCCAGCGTTTCGCTGGCGCGCGCACGCCAATGAGCATGCGCTGCGGCTGGCTCTCCGTGAGCGTGCTCTTGCTGTGTGCCGTGGAACAGAGCAATGGCCGCGCCCGTAATGAGCAAGCGCAGGCCCGCTGCGATGAAGCCGAACAACGCGACGCTGAGCAGCACGCTTTCGGCGCCGAGCAGAGCCGCTGGCAAGGCCGCGCGCGCAAACTTCGAGCTGCGGTCCGGCAAGCGCAGCGAAAACGCGGCCGCAGCCAAAGCCACCAAAATCACCAGCGAAGTACGCTCGGTGAGCTGCACCAATTGCAAGGCCAGCTCGCGCGTGCCGGGGTCCGTGCTGTGCCAAACTCCGAGCAGGCTGACCGCGACGCCCAGGCCCGCGACGAGCAAATCGAACAGGCGCGAGAGTGGAGTGCTCGGCGCATCTTCGGTAAGATCGTGAGTCACCACGTGCAGTAACAGGCCCGCGGCGACGGCCGCGATCGCGGGCGCAAAACGCTCGATGGTCTTGCCAGCCACCAGGCTAGAGAGCGCGATTCCGAACACGCTGGCCAGCGCCAAGCCCAGCGAGCGCAACACCGCCGAGCGCGTGCCGAAGGTCGTGCGATATGCCAGCGAGACGACGGCAATCAACGGCACGGTATGCGCGGCGAGCGCGATGACCACATCGAGATGCGAGCCCTGATCTGCAGGCAAGCGCATGTACGTGCCGAGGCCAATGCCGTCCGCGACGTGATGCACGACGAGGCCCCAGTAGCCGGCCTCGAGCACCGCGTGTGCGGGGCGACCACTCGTCGAGCGCTGGCCGACGAAATGCGCCAGCCTGGGCGCAAACCAACCCGCAAAGAACAATAGAATGGATAGCGGCCCGAGCTCGTGCAGCGCTTCGGGAAGCAGGTGCGTGACGACCACCGCCACGGCCGCCAGCGTCGCGAAGGTTCGCATGTAGCCGAGCGCCGCGCGTGACGTCGTCGGCACGAACGACAACGCCGCACCGAGCAGCACAGAAACGACGGCAACGAGGACAGCGAACAACACGCGAGGGGACCCGGGTCTAGCCTACGAGGGCAGCATCGCCAAAGCGATCCGGAATTGTTTGCGCATTTCCAGCGCTTGGCACGCTCACGCCGGGATTTTTGGAGGGCGCACTCGCTCCCGAAAAGCGCGCGGTGACTCGCCCGCTACGCGCGCAAAGCTCTTCGCGAAGGCGCTCAGGCTATTGAAACCGACCGCCAGCGCAGCGTTGGTCACGCTCAGCTCACCGCTCGCAAGCAGCTCCATTGCCCGCAGCACGCGCGCCTGACCGGAAAGCTCGCGAAAGCTGAGGCCCGTCTCGCTCAGCAAATGCCGACGGAAGCTGCGCTCCGAGACGCCGATGCTTCGGCACAGCCAGGGCAATTC
>DATCFJ010000040.1:0-4315 GCA_036509605.1 Polyangiaceae bacterium
GGTACGACTGCAATGTGGACGATGAACGGTGGCAGTTACGTGCTCACCCTCGGCAATACCTATCTCGAGATTGATCCGATGAACGGAGCGCGAATGACGGCGCTGCGCGTCGGTGGCAGCACGGGCGGCAACTTGCTCGCGGACGCGGCGGTCACCGGCCAAGCTGACAACTGGGGGTCCACGTTTTGGCCCAGCCCGCAAACTTGGCCTTGGCCGCCCACCGATGCGGGCAGCATCAACGCCATCAACACGCTCCCCTACACGGTGAACAGCGACGCGACCTCGCTCACGCTCACGAGCTCTGTCAACGCGAGCGTGCCCATGCTGCAAGTGATCAAGAAGTTCACGGCGGACGTCGCCAAGGAAGCGATCGTGATCGACTACACGGTGACCAACGGCGGCACCGACCCCGTAACGACCGCCCCCTGGGAGGTTACGCGCGTCGCCCCCGGCGGCATCACCTTCTACCCGGCCGCCGCCCCGCCGTACACGCAGGCCACGCCGTTATTGAAAACAACGGATGCCGCGGGCGCCACCTGGTACCAGCACGACCCGACGGATATGACGGAGTACAAGCTGTTCGGCGACGGCAAAGACGGCTGGCTGGCCCACGCGGCTGGGGATTTACTGCTGATCAAGACGTTCCCGGATATCCCCGCTAGCGCTGCCGCCGAGAGCGAAGCCGAAATCGAAATTTACGCGGCGCCGCAGTATGTCGAGATGGAAAACCAAGGCGCCGTCCAGACGCTCGCCGCGGGCGAGTCCCTGCATTGGACGGTGCGCTGGTATGCGCGTAAACTGACCGCGCCCGCTGCCGTCGGCAGCGCGGACCTCGTCGCTTACGTACAGAACCAGATCAAGTAGAGAGTGTCAGCGCCTGCTCCCGCCTCGGCCGCCGCCGAAGCCGTGCTCACCTTTTTGGAAAGCGTGGGCCGCCGTTCGGAGGCCGAGTTCTATCTGCGATTGTTCCTGAAGCTTCCCAAAGAGAGCTTCGGCATCATCGCGCCAGGCGCGACGGTCATTCGCTACTCGCTCGACTCCCTGGTCGAGCAACTCAAGTTCTTGGCCGACTTGGGCTTGTACGCGCCAGTGGTGCTGGGGCTCTACGATCCGGAACGCGGAGCCAGCAGCTCCGATCGCCTGGTCAAGCGTCTGCCTCCCGCCGGTGTCGACGCGCGCTGGCACGAGATGGGTGAGCCCGGCCTGGCGGATACCCTACGCGCAGAGTTACGCGCCGAGAAGCTCCCGGTCGCGCATTTTCGGCCGATCCCAGGCCAGGGGATCGACGATCGTCTGAACGAGCTCGGTGCGCTCGCTCAACAGCTCGACACTCGCAAATTCGTGCTGCTGCGGCGGCGCGGTGGGCTGAAGCCCCTACGCAGCGGCAAGCTCGAGCTCGCGCCTGGTTATTACTTGCCCACGGACGCCGGGCGGATCTCGATCATCAATCTACGCACTGACCGCGAAGGCATCGTGGCCGGCAAGATTTTACCGAAGCGGGACGCCGAGCTGCTCGCCGCCGCCGAGCGCTTGATCGCGCTCTCGCAGCCGACGCCGATCCTCGCCAGCATTACCTCGCCGTTGAACTTGCTGAAGGAGCTGTTCACGGTGAAGGGCGCCGGCACGCTGATCAAGCAGGGTAGTGCGGTGTCCCGTCATCGGTCGTATGCCAACCTCGACATCGAGCGCTTGCGCAAGCTGCTCGAGGCGAGCTTTGGTCGCCCGTTGGACGCTCAGTTTTTCGACCGGCCTCCGTTGGCAGTGTACGTAGAAGCCGAATACCGAGGCGCTGCGGTGATCTCGCACAGCACCCCTGTTCCGTACCTGAGCAAATTTGCCGTCGAGCCCGAGGCTCAAGGCGAAGGCATGGGGCGTGATCTGTGGGAAGCCATTTCGCGCGACTACCCGGGACTGTATTGGCGGGGCCGCCCTGAGAACCCGATCGCGTCGTGGTACGCGAGCGTGTGTGACGGCATGGTGCGCCTAGCCGAGTGGAACGTGTACTGGCGAGGCATCGAAACCAAGAGCATCCCGGACGTCATCGAAGCCGCCCGCGCCCACCAGGCGGATTTTGCGCCGCCCGCCCTCGAAGCAATGCGCTAAAGGGTGGTTCCCCGTGTTTTACGTATTCCTACTGATCGTCGCCGCTCTCGGCGTGGTCGTGTATTTGGTGTTCATCTTCAAGCTCGTACCAGGCGCCGCCGAGGAGCGGCTGGGTGTGCTCGAGCCGCTGCCCGACGACATCGGCCAATGGCACGTGGACGAGACTTCAGAGCTTGGCAAGGCCGCGCTGGCCCGTGATCGAAAGCGCGAAGAGCGGCTGTTCTTCGAAGAACGCACCGGCCTCATGGCTCAAGGACGGCTCTTGCATCAGGTCCGCTATCGGAACCTGACCAACAACGTGATCGAAGAAGTGGAGCCGGACCGAACCGTGAAGCGCAAACGCATCCGCGTTTGAGTGCGCATGCGCCCACGAGGCTAGCGAGATTGCTCCGCGGCACGATTGAGAGTGGGGCGCCCGGAATCCAGCCACGCACCTCTCGGCACGCGAGATCCAAGTGCGAATTCCCTCAAGATTGATCACCTCTTGGGTCGCGGCGCGCTCGCCTTCGCGATGATGGGTCGCGGCCTTTCCGCGCGCGCCCCAGTTGCAAAAGTTTTGCATAGGACGCGCTTCTGTGGCGTCTAGGCTGCCCGTGAGGACCTCGATCTATGTCGGACGGCCCTCAAGATTGGTCATTGGTCACATCTCGCCGCTTGAGAGGATCGCTTTACAGTACTGCTCGGTGACCGTGGCATCGATAGCGCCAATCGCGTGACCCTTCCCGCAGCGAAAATAGTGGGGACTCCCCACCAATCAGCGGCCGTGCACAGCCATTACCGCCACAATTGGCCTGTTTTCAGACCCAAATTGCTGGGGGCTCCCCACTGTTTTGCGTGCGCAAGGGCTATCGACTCCAAGCGCACCACCCCTGAGCATAGGGATTAACGCTTGCCCCAGGTCGGTGCCCTTCGAGTCCGCGCCTTCCTTCCATGTAAAACTTTTGCATTCGGAGCGAGCGCAAAAGGCGCGGGGAACGACGCGTTCCGCGTGGCTCCCTCTCCTGACAGGAGATGTGACCAATCTTGAGCGAATTCCAACTTAGATTTGCGCGCGCAGCGCCGCACGCCTCGCGCCTGAGCGCGCGCGAAGGAGCACAGCCGCATGCCCGGAACCAAAACTAGCGAAGAGTTTGGAAGACTCCCCCGTCGGGGATGACGAAGCGCGTCAGATCACGATCAGCCAACAGGGCGCAGACCTACGAGAACTGACCGACGCGCTTCGCGATACCCGCAGGGGTGAACAGGCGCATGCGACCTCTCAGCGCAGCGCGAGCGGCCAAGCGCCACCAGTTGCCGCTACGCCAGAATATCTAATGCCCCGGCGGAGGCTCCTGCGGCTCGACATCCTCACTCCCACCCTCGCGTTTATGCCGCTTTTTATGCGGTTTCGAGACGTCCGGCGCGGGGTAGTCGTAGCTCGTCGCTTTCGTGGACGGTATGGCGTTGCTCGGTTTCCAACGGAACGCGCGCGGCTGCATGGGACGGCCGAGCGCGTACAGCACGCTCGTTTCGTAGCTCGCGAGCGGCGGCGTCGCGCTGCCTGCGCGGTTCAAGAACGCCGGGTGGTGTGAACCGCGGTCCAGCTCGACGACGCGCGTGCAACCGATCTTCATCAAGGCGGCGGCGAGCGTATCGCTGGTGTCGTGCATCGCGGAGGCGACGATTAGGCGTTCGGTGGGCGTGATGCACAGAGCGGCGCGTCGGCGCATGTCGCCGCGTTCGCGAGCGCGCGGCTCGAGCTTTCCGTCCTCGACCAATAGCGGCAACTGCACGGCTTCGTCTTCGGCGCCGAGCGTCAGCGTAACACCGGGCGCTTCGATGCGCGCGGTCGCGTTCGGCGAGAGCACCAGAGTGGCGTAACCTTGGCGGAGCGGAATCGTCGGCGCCGCGCCGAACGCGAAGCCGTAGCGTGTCGAATCAGTGGTGTGCCCGAGGCCAATCGCGGCCACGACGCGGTGCTCGGAAGCGTCGTCCAGGCTCGTTTTCAGCCCTGGCGCGGTCGAGGCGACCGGCTCTCTCGTGCCCGCGCGAAAGCGGAATTCGACGTGTCCCGGCTCGAAGCTCGTCAAATCCACGTCGACACTGCCCATGGTGAGCTTGCTCGAATACACGCCTGGCAGCCACGCTGGCGCTGGCTGCGTCCCGCCGTCGGTGGCCCAGGGAATGCCTGCTGCGTCGTGCGGCGTCGCGTCGCGCACCGTCACGTAGAAGA
>DATCFJ010000041.1:0-2883 GCA_036509605.1 Polyangiaceae bacterium
AGCTGCTGGAGCACGTTCGAGCCGTTTCACGAGGAGAACTTCTCGGTGGTGACCTCGCTGGCCGCCGCCGACTTCGGTGCGTTCGTGCCGCCTGGAACAGGAGCGCTGCACGTGACCTACAAGGGGATGCCTCTGTACCGCGCCGCTACCGACCTCAAGTCGGGCGACATGAACGGCACCGCTAGCGCGGGCTTCACCGCGGCGATGCCATGAGCACGCGGAAGCGAGTGGCAAGTTTCGGCTGCGTGGCATGCCTCACGCTGCTGCTCGGCTCGAGCCCAGCGGCAGCCGAGGTGAGCTCGGCACAGCGAGCAACTGCGGAGGCTCTGTTCCAGCAAGGGACTCAGCTGATGGACCAGAAGCGCTTCAGCGAAGCCTGCGAAAAGTTCGCAGCCAGCCAGGAGCTCGATTCGGGGCTCGGAACCATGCTCTACCTCGCTGACTGCTACGAACAAGCCGGCAGGAGCGCAAGCGCCTGGGCACTCTTTCGAGAGGCCGAGGATGCCGCGCGCAGTGCCCAGCAAGCGGACCGCGAGCACATCGCCAGTGAGCGCGCCACGAGCCTGGAAGCACACTTGTCGAAGCTCGAGTTGCGCGTGCCCGCGGCTCGGCGCGTGCCCGGCTTGGAGCTTCGTCTCAACGACGCGCCCGTGCCGACCGCCTCCTGGAACGTTCCATTACCGGTCGACCCCGGAAGCGCCCACCTCGAAGCGCGCGCCCCGGGCAAGAAGCCGTGGAGCATTCAGCTGACAATCGCCGACGGCCCAGCCAGCCAAGTCGCCGAAATCCAAGCGCTCGCGGATGCACCGGCGCCCGCTGCCAGCGAACACGCGCTCGCTCCCGGTCGCGCCTCGGCGGTGCCGGCAAGCGGCTCCGCACAACGCGCGGTCGGTTACGTCGTCAGCGCGCTAGGCGTCGTCGCGCTCGCTGCGGGCGGCTTCTTCGGCTACCGCGCGTACTCCGCGAACAAGAGCTCAAAAGGCGAATGTCGTGCCGATGACTCCAACGCCTGCACGCCCACGGGCGCCTCGTTGCGCGAGGATGCAAAAACGGCCGGCGCGCTTTCAACCGTCGCGACAGTGAGCGGCGGCGCGTTGCTGGTGGGCGGGATCACACTCGTACTGACCGCCCCTAGTGGCGCTTCCGCCAAAGCAAGCAACGCAGACCCAAAGCAGGCTGCGAGCACGCCATTCGGTATCCAGCTGAGCGGAGTCTGGTGATGACCGCGAAGCGATCGACGTCATTGCTTGGGCTCACCCTGCTGCTCTTGAGCGGGGCGTGCACGCAAGTATTGGGCATCGAGGATGCTCGCATCGACCCGACTCTATCGGAGGCTCTCGGCGGTTCCAGCGGCATCACCTCGCTCGCCGAATCGGGAGCGCAGGATCTCGGTGGTCGCGCAGCCGGCGGCGGCAGCAGCCTCGGGACCTCAGGGCACTCATCGGTGGCGGGCACGAGCAGCTCGCTCGCGGGCAACGACGCCTCCGCGGCTGGAGCGTCGGAGGAGCCCAACCCGTGCCAGAGTTACTGCGAGGCGGTGCTCAGCAATTGCAGCGGCGCGTACGAACAGTATCGCACGCTCGCGCAATGCCTCGAGGTCTGCAAACAACTGCCGCCGGGGGCCAGCGGCGACGAGAATGTCAACAGCGTCGAGTGCCGCGCGCGCCAGGCATACTTTGCAGAGAGCGAACCGGCCGTATATTGCAAGTCCGCCGGCCCTCTGGGCGCAGACAAGTGCGGGTCCAACTGCGTCGCGTATTGTTCGCTCATGCAGGCCACCTGCACGGCGAGCTCCACGGCTGGTAACCTGGAGCTCAGCTACTTCAATAGCTCGCACGATTGCATGACCGCGTGTACCGCACTGCCCGCTGATCCTGGCGGCCCGGTGCAGTATTCGTCATCGCCAACGGCGGTGCCCTCGAGTTACATCGGCAACAACGTGTATTGCCGCGCCTACCACGTGGTGGCAGCGATTGATCAGGACGCACCGACCGAGCACTGCCCGCATGCCATGGGAGGGGACCCGTGCAGTCAGCAGTGAGCCTCCACGAGTCGGGCCCAGAGTGGCGCGTGCTCGAGCCGGGAGGTCAACGGTCGCGGGGCCTCAGGTGATCCAGGTCGGTCTGCTGGCGCTGGGCTTGTTGCTTCTGTGCTGCCTGGCTCTAACCATGCGCGTGGCAGCGAAGCCGTCACCGGCAGCGCCCCGCGCGAAGCGACCCCCCACGCCCGCGCCCGCCGCAATTCCGGCACAGGCCGCGCCGATTGCCCCGCCTCGCCCCGAGCCGGTCGATGCACCCCCGGAGGAGGACATCGAGCGCCGCTCGGACTCGCGCGTTGTCCTCGCCTACGAAGACGAAGCAGAGGAAGAAGAGACCACCTCGCCGCTGGCGCGCATCCTCGTCTCCGCAAAAGGAGACAGTGACCGCGGGCGAACGCGTCCGGCCAACGACGACAGCCTGCTCATCATGCCCGAATGCTCGCTGTTTGCCGTCGCCGATGGCATGGGCGGCTATGCGGGCGGGCAAGTTGCAAGCTCCCTGGCGGTCGAAACGCTGAGGCAAGCATTCGAACGAAAATCCTTCGTGGGCGAGCTACGCGCGGACAAGCCGCTCCCCCGTCGCGGACAGGAGTTAGCCAGCGCGATCTTGCAATCCAACCGGGCGGTCTGCAACGCTCGCCAGACAACTCCAGCGCTCTCCAAGATGGGCACCACGCTCGTGGCCGCGCGCTTCTCACCGAACAAGCAACGCGTCTACATTGGACACGTCGGTGACAGTCGCTGCTATCGGTTCCGCGCGGGAGCTCTGCGCCAACTGACGACCGATCAAACGATGGGGCTAATCGGACTACAGGGGCCGCGAGCGAACGATTTGCTGCAAGCGA
>DATCFJ010000042.1:0-4097 GCA_036509605.1 Polyangiaceae bacterium
AGCGCGAAAGCCTGCTCGCGCGGGAAGCCGATGATCCCTGACGGGAAACTCAGTACGGCGTCGTCCTCTAGGTCCACGACGCCGAAGCGTTGACTATTGATCTGCATGGCAACGAACTCCGGTCTGAATGCCGCCATTAATTGGCGTTTGGGAAACACAACGAGTCTTCATGACTCTTCGTCTACTCGCTCATGACAGAGTGCAAATCGGATGCCAGTGCGGCAGCAGCATGAATCGGGCGTTTTTTCGCAGAACCTGGTGCTCCGCTCTGGCAAACGGCCGGGCGGCGCAATCCTTTAGACGGTAAGGGCGCTGCCGCAGCGCGCGAAACGCACAGGGCGCTGCCGCTCAGCGGCGTGAGCCAGAATCGAGCGCCGGGACGCGGCGCGGCCGGGCCTCGATCCGCGCGCGGATCAGGTGCACCGCTTCGGCGTGCAGCTGGCAAACTCGGGATTCGGTCACGCCCAGCACTTCGCCGATTTCACGAAGGCTGCACTCTTCTTGATAGTGGAGGGCCAGCACCAAGCGCAGCCGTTCCGGCAAGGTGTCGATAGCGTTGGCGATGCCGTCCACGATCTCCGCTTGCGAAGTGACGGCCTCCGGCGAAGGATCGAACGACGCGGGCTCGGCCGCCGCTGAGATCTCCAAGCGCGCAAAGCCGGCTTCGGAGATCTCCATCAGTAGCTCTTGATAGGCAGGCAAGGACAGTCCGAGCTCCCCTGCAAGCTCGTCTTCATTCGGCGTCCTGCCCAAGCGATTGGTCAGGTCCGACGCGGCCTCGGTGATACGCCGCGAGGCGCCGCGCAATTTGCGCGAAAGCGGGTCCAAAACCCGCAGATAATCCAAAATTGCGCCGCGCACGCGGTACGACGCGTAGGCCTCGAAATGCTCGTCCTGCATCTCTGCGGTGCGGCGTTGCAGCGCTTCGGCCATGCCCACCCAACCCGCCGACAAGATGTCGTCGAAGGTCAACGACGCAGGCAGCGTGCGGATCGTCCGCATCGCAATGCGACGCACGAGCGGCATGAAGCGCTCATAGACCGCTTTGTCGTCCTCTCGCCCGCGCGTCGGACTTCTGCCTACGGGAGCTGTGGACAATACCGCCTCATACGAAGAGTTCACGCTTCAACCGGGAACACAGCGTCGAGCACACCCTCGACAGAAGCGTCCAAGATGTCTTCTGGTACGCGCGGTCCGTTGCACAGATAAGCGAAGGGCAGCTGGTTCGGTAGCGCAGCATGTAGGATTCCGCCTACCTGGTAGGTTTCGTCGAGCTTGGTCACGACGATGTCCGTCGGCAGCGGGTCGTCGTACATCTCGAGCACGCGCGTCACGTCGTTCGCGCGCAGCCAAGCCGGCAAGACGAGCATCACGTTCACCTTGCGCTCGTTGATTTCGCGCAAACAACCAGCCAGAGGCCAGGCGGTGCCGTGCACCGAACGCCCGGCAGTGTCGACCAACACCAGATCCGAGGGCATGTCCGCCATGGCCCGCTGGAAGCTCGTGCGATCACTGGCGATTTGAAAGGGAATGCCCATCAGCGTCGCGTACCGCTGCCACTGTTCGACCGCGCCGACGCGGAAGGTGTCCAAGCTGATCACGCCCACGCTGCGGCCGTAGTCGAGGCGGGCGCGCGCGGCGAGCTTGGCCAAGGTCGTGGTTTTGCCAACGCCGGTCGGACCAACGCAGGCAATCACGCGCGGGGTGGAATCGAGAAGCATCGACGGCGTGACGACCAGGCGCTCTTTGATGCGGCCACTGAGCCACAAGCGCAGCGCGTCGCGTCCGCGCCGAGCCACCTTGGCCGCGCCGTTCGACAATTCGCGGGCCAAGGCGCCCTCGATGCCAGCGGAGTGCAGCTCGGTCAGCGCTCGCTCCTTCGGCGGGCGACTCTCGTTCAGCTCATTGAGCATTTGGCGCAGCATGCCAAGCTCGCGCTCGATCTCGCCCGGATCGCGGGCCAGGCTTGGTGTCGGCTTGGCGCCGCGACCAAAGGCCTGTTGCTGACCGCGCGGCTCGCGACGGCGCAGTGGCGCTTCGGCAGCCGCAGCCTCGCGGTTGGCGTATGGCCATTTCAGCCCCGCCGGCGGAGCCGCGGTGACCTCGACGTACGAGTGACCGAGCCCGCCACCACGACCATTGCTGATCTGGCGGGTGCCTTCGATCAGCGCGTTCGGGCCGAGCGTGGCCTTGACGGCCGAGAGTGCCTCTTTCAGGTCTGCGCCACGAAAATTCTGGTACTGCACCGATGCCTACTTTCCAGGGTGGATCACGCCGCTGCCTTGTTCAGCGCGATCGTTTCGAAAGGTCGAATACTCACGTCGGGCTCGAGCTCGCGGAAAGAAAGCACCGCGAGCGATGGGCAACGACGTTCAGCGAAGGCCCGTAGATAGCGCCGCACGTCGGGGCTCGTCACCACACACGGTGGGCGGCCCGCCAAAGTCATTCGTTTCACACAAGCTTCTAGAGAGACGCCCAGGAGGCGCGCCTGCTCGGGGTCTAGCGCTCCGCCTGTACCAGCCGCGATTTCGCGCAGCGAACGGCGGAACATGTCTTCCACCGGCGCATCCAGCACTAGGGCGGAGAGCGTGCCGTCCGAGCCGATGAAGGAGGCGGTGATTTGACGCGACAAGCGTTGGCGGCTCAACTCCGTGAGCTGCTCGGGATCCTTGGTTTGCGGAGCGAGCTCGGTCAATGCCTCGAGAATCGAGCGCAAATCGCGGACCGAGACACTTTCACGGAGCAGATTACGGAGCACGCGCAGCACTTCACCGAAGGAGAGCAAGTTCGGGACCAGGTCTTCGACGAGCTTCGGCGTGGTGCGGCTGAAGACCTCGAACAGGTGTTGCAGCTCGCCTCGGCCCAAGATGTTATGGGCGTTGGCGCGCACGGTTTCCGAGAGATGCGTGGCAATGATCGTAGTGTGGTCAACCACGGTGTAGCCGAGCGCTTCGGCGTATTCGCGGTCGCGCGTGGAGATCCAGCGTGCCGGCGTGCCGAATGCGGGGTCTTTTGTCGCTTCGCCGTCGATCGCCGGTGCGTTGCCGGAGGCGTCCATGGCCAAGAGCCGTCCCGCGCGCGTCGTCCCGCGGACAATCTCGGTGCCGAGCAGAAGTAGGCGATACGCGCCGGCCGGAAGCTGAAGGTTGTCGCGCACATGAACGGGCGGAATCACGATGCCCAGGTCCAGCGCCATCTGCTTGCGAAGCGCAGCAATACGGTCGACAAGGCTGCCGCCCATCGACGGGTCGACTGCGTGCACGAGCTCGTAGCCCACCTCGAGCGCGAGGATGTCCACCGGCAGCGCGGCGTCGATTTCCTCGCTGGAGCCCGCTTTAACGAGCGGCTCGGCCGGGACGGCGGAATCCGCGGCGAGCTTGGTGGCGTCTTTCTTCAGGCCGGCCTGCGCGCTCAGGCCCAGCACGGCCGCCAGAGCCAGGAACGGGAAGGCCGGCATGCCCGGGATGAACGCGAACAGCGTCAACACCCCGGCAGTAGCCGCGACAGCTCGCCGACTGCCGAGCAGCTGAGTCTTCAAGGCGCGACCGAGTTGGTCGCCGGTCGCGGAGCGCGTCACGACCACGCCAGCGGCGGTCGAAATCATCAGAGACGGCATCTGCGAGACGAGCGCGTCACCGACCGACAGAATCGAGAAGGTTTCGCCTGCGCCGGACAGCGTCATGCCCTTGGACAGACCAATCAGCAGGCCGCCGACCAGGTTAATGGCTGTAATCAGCAGGCCTGCGATGGCATCGCCTTTGACGAACTTGCTCGCGCCGTCCATCGCGCCGAAGAAGTCGGCTTCGCGTTCTAGGCCTTTTCTGCGGTCGCGGGCGACGTCGGAGGTGATCACACCGGCATTCAGGTCGGCGTCGATCGCCATCTGTTTGCCGGGCATGCCGTCCAAGGCGAAGCGCGCGGCAACTTCTGCGACGCGCCCAGCGCCTTTGGTGATCACGACGAAGTTGATCACCACCAAGATCAGGAACACGACCAAGCCGACGACGACGTTGCCGCCGACCACGAATTTGCCGAACGTCTCGACGACCCGACCCGCGGCCCCTTGACCTTCCGCACCTTTGAGCAAAATCAAGCGT
>DATCFJ010000043.1:0-13706 GCA_036509605.1 Polyangiaceae bacterium
CTACGGAAGCGTTCCTACAGCCGGCTGCTAGCCGAAGAGGCAGCGCGCATCATCGCGGGCATGGGTGCGGAGGTGCGCTTCTACGATCCCATGGAACTGCCGCTTTGCGATAGCGTCCCTGCTGATCACCCAAAGGTGACCGAGCTCAGAGCGCTGTGCGAATGGTCGGAAGGGCAGGTCTGGACCTCGCCCGAGCGTCATGGCGCTGTGACCGCCGTATTGAAGAACCAGATCGATTGGATCCCGCTCAACATCGGCGCGGTTCGACCGACTCAAGGACGGACGCTCGCGGTCATGCAAGTGAGCGGCGGCTCGCAATCCTTCAACGCGGTCAATTCGCTTCGCCTCTTGGGGCGGTGGATGAGAATGTTCACCATCCCCAATCAATCCTCCGTCGCCAAGGCTTACGAGCAGTTCGAGGACGACGGACGCATGAAGGATTCACCGTATCGGGATCGCGTAATCGACGTGATGGAGGAGCTTTACAAATTCACGCTGCTCTTGCGAGATCACGTCGATTACCTGACGGACCGTCACAGCGAGCGAAAAGAGGCCGCGGCAAAGCTCGTGGCAGAGACAGCGGCAAAGGCGACCTCGTAAGTATTGCCTGGGATGCGCTGCTGCGAAATCAGTGCTCACTCGTTCTTGCACCGCCACCCCGAGGGCTGTCGAGGCTCGCATTCGATGACCCGCCCTCGCGCGTCCACGCCAATGCGGCAACACTCTTCGAGCAAGGCACGGAGCTTTTCGCGAGCGCGTTGAACTCGTGACTTCATGCCGGACACTGAAACCCCTAGCGCGCGCGCCGCGGCTTGCTGTGTCAGGCCATCTAGCTCCGTGAGTGTAAGGGCCTCTCGGTATGGCGAGGGCAACCTTCCCACGAGCGGCAGTAAGTACGCGGCAATCTCAGCCTCGAGCGCCGTCGGGTCAGCGTCGTCGGGTGTGAGCGCCGTTTCTATGTCTTCGGATTCGCGAATCGGATGACGCGAGCGTTGTCGGTGACTCTCGGCGATCGCGCTTCTCGCGACTCGGTACATCCAGGGACCAAAGCGTTCTTCGTCCCGAAGATCGGGCAGGGCACGCTGCGCACGCAGGAAGACATCCTGCGGTGACAAGTTGATCACGCAGTTCGAGAGGATGACATCGACGGAGCCATCCTGGAGTGGCAAGTGCTCGATCTCGCCGAGCCGAAACTCGACGTTCGCTGCGCCGGCCTTGCGAGCGTTGTTGCGCGCCTTGGTAATCATTTGCGGTGTCATATCGACGCCGATCACCCGGCCAGCAGCACCGACTTGCTGGGCCGCGAGAAAACAATCGAAGCCGCCTCCGCTGCCCAGGTCGAGCACCGCCTCGCCGAGGCGTAAGCTCGCGATCGCCTGCGGATTTCCGCAGCCGAGGCCCAGATTCGCGCCGTCTGGCACGGACGCGAGCTGAGCCGGCGAGTAGCCAAGCGCGCTGCTTGCGCTTGGCGTTGCGCCGCAGCACCCCGGCGCACAACATGCGGCGGCGTTCTCTGCACTCTCGGCGACCTTGCCGTAGTGCTCTCGAACCGTATTTCGAACTTCGTCTGAGGATGAACTGACCATCGTGACCTCCTGTCTTTAAAGACAGCGGGTCCGAGAAAAGGACGCAGAAAAATCAGCGCCAGTGCTCAGCTTCTAACAGAGCCGAAACCCGTGACTTTACGTCGTCGCGGATCTCTCGCACGCGCTCGACGGGTTTGCCCTTGGGATCTTCCAGCGGCCAGTCCATGCGCCTGAGCCCTGGCACGACGGGGCACGCCTCGCCGCAGCCCATGGTGATGAGGATCGTCGCCGTTGCCGCCAATTCGTCGGTCAGCTTCTGAGGCGCGATCCCCTCGAGCTCGATGTTGACCTCGCGCATCGCGGTCAGAACTTCCGGATGCACACGAGTGCCCGGCTCCGTGCCGGCGGAGATGGCGCGTGCCTTGGATTTATCAGCCAGCGCGTTGAACCACGCGGCGGCCATCTGCGAACGGCCGGCGTTATGAATGCATGCAAAGAGTACGGTTTTCATGGGTGTCCTGGTGATGAGCTAGATGGACGAAAGGGTTGCGGTCAGGAGGCAGCCTGCTCTGATTTCGGGTCTGAGTTGCGATCGACGACTCGGCTCGCGGTTTGTGGCAGCGACGGTACTAGCCAACGAAACAGCGCTGTTGCCGCGGCCGCGCCGACAAGCTGGGCGACGATGAAGCCCGGAGCGTCAGCGGGACGGATCCCTGCAAACGTATCGCTTGCGGCACGCGCCAGCGTGACGGCTGGGTTGGCAAACGATGTCGAGGCCGTAAACCAATAGGCCGCCGTTATGTACGCACCCACCGCGAAGGGCGTGTAGTGCCCGTGGCGCCTAGAGACGCCCCAAATCACCGACAGCAATCCGAACGTCGCCACGAATTCACTCACGAGTTGCGCGGGCCCACTCCGAACGTGCTGCGACGCCGAGAACAACGGCTCGCTGAACATGACGTGCGCCGTCGCCACACCTCCAAAAGCGCCGAGCACTTGCGACGCCAGGTATGGCGGTACGTCGCGCCACGCCAGGCCGCCTACGGCTGCGTCGGCGAGCGTCACTGCGGGGTTGAAGTGCGCGCCACTGATCGGCCCAAATGTGAGGATCAAAGCGAAGAGCCCTGCGCCGGTAGCCACCGTGTTGGCGAGCAGCGCGAGCGCCACGTTTCCGCCCGACAGGCGCTCGGCCATGATTCCAGAGCCGACTACTGTCGCCAGCAGAAACGCCGTGCCGATTGCTTCGGCGGCAAGTCGCCGTGCGATGGAGATCTCGTTCATATTTGTGCCTGATGCTCGGTGAGTGAGTTAGTGCGTTCGGATGCCGGTGAAGAAAACGTAACGTGGGACGTCGACGAGCAGCTGCATCCCGCGCTCAGCAGCAGCCCGACTTCTTCGGCCCCGCGTTGGCTGTGCTCGGTCCGCAGCAACTCGCGCCGAGCGATAGCTTCCGAATGACGACGCCGGTCAAAGCAGCGAGCGTTTCACGAGAAGGATACGAGCCTTCGACCGCCACCCGTCCGTCGACTAGTAGCAACGGCAGGCAGTCGTTACCGCGCGCCGCGAGGGCCTGCTGGACCGCCCCGTGCTCCACGAACGCCGCGGGATTCTGCGCCAGGTTGAAACGTCGAACCTCAACGCCTTGGCCCTTGAGCCATGCGAGGTCACCGCTGAAACGGGCCAGCTCGGGATCAACAGAGGGACCACAGACGCCGGTGGAACAGCACATCGGAGGATCGAAAACCTGGAGCACGGGCATGGTTCGGTCGGTACTTTCTTACGAGTTAGAGGCGACGTTCTTACAGGCTACCGATGAGCGCCTTGAGCCGTCGCAGCGCGCGCGGCTCGATGCAGTAGCAAACTCGCGGGCCGTCCACGTCGCCCCGAATCAGCCCGCACTCTTTCAAGACCTTCAAGTGCTGGGAGACCGTGGACTGGGCGAGCGGCAGCTCGTCGACGATGTCCCCGCACACGCAGCCGCTTTTGCGCACCAGGATGCGCAGGATCTGAACTCGCGCCGGGTGCCCGATGGCTTTGGCAAACTCGGCGAGCTCCTCGTCGGCCTGTGGACCCTCGACGGGCCTGAGATCCGGGCCCTCGTTTGCCGGCGGGCAGCATTCCGTCGAAGTGGCGCTACTTTTCATTGCGGGGATCGCGAGCGAGAGTCATCGTAAAGTGACGATAGACTCGAGCCGGCTTCGCGTCAAGCCAGGATGCGCGCAAAATAGTGGCCGTGCGGTGCTTCGAAAGTAGAGCAATGTCGATAGGATCGCAAGCTCGCGAACGTGTGCGTGAGCGGAGATGACGGCGACGTGAACACGCTACGTCCTTAGAGAATCTTGAGAAGATCCCAATCCTGACCCGGATCGTAGGCGGTGCGCTCTCGTCATTCGTAGATGAACGATTTATCGGACTGGCTACCCTCCGGTCCGACTACGCCGATTGCATCGCGTCTCGACTGTAAATTCTGCAATATTTGCTTCGTCACGGATCTGTCGCTTGACGCTCGTATGTCGTGAATCGTATCGCTATATGACGATGAAAGCCCGGCTTGGTTTCCTCCCGTCATCCGCCGCGGCATTGCGAACACCACTCGCGCGTCGATGGCGTTCTCGTGGCACTTGGCTCGCCGCTTGCGCTCTCTCGGTCGGCTGCGCCAAGGACGAAGGAACGGTTCACATCGACGGCTCGAGCACAGTCTTTCCGATCATGAGTGCCGTCGGCTCGCAGTTTCAAAAGGCTGAACTGACGAAAGTATCGATAGCAGTGTCGGGAACTCTTGGCGGCTTCCGAAAGTTCTGCGCTGGCGAGACCGACATTACGGGTGCGTCGCGGCCGATCACGACGAACGAAGCTGAGGTTTGCCAGCACGCAGGGATCGAATATGTCGAGGTACCGATCGGATACGATGGGCTCTCCGTCCTCGTGAATCCGAAGAACGACTGGGCGCGCGATATCACCGTGCCCGAGCTCAAGAAGATCTGGGAGCCAGCGGCGCAAGGCCAAGTGATGCGCTGGAGCCAAGTTCGCGCGGGGTGGCCTGACCGAGAGTTACACCTCTACGGTGCCGGGGTCGACTCAGGCACGTATGACTACTTTACCGACGCAGTCGTCGGCCAACAACACTCAAGCCGAAACGACTTCACGTCTAGCGAGGACGACGAGGTGCTCGTGAAGGGCGTAGAAGGGGATGAGCTCGCGTTGGGATTCTTCGGTTACATGTACTACGCGAAGAACAAGGACAAGCTGAGGGCATTGGCGGTGGATGATGGCAATCCTAGTAACGGGGACGGCCCGATCCTTCCGTCTCCCGAGTCCGTCCAAAACGGAACCTATCAACCGCTATCGCGGCCGCTCTTCGTGTATGCCGCCGAGAGGTCGCTGGCCCGCACTCAAGTCGCTGCGTTTTTGAATTTCTATCTGGAACGAGGTTGGAAGTTGGTCGGGCAAGTTGGCTACATTCCACTGCCTGCCAGCGCGTACGCGCTAGGTATGGCCAGACTCAGCGCTCGCACCACAGGATCACTTTTCGGCGGACAAGGATCGCAGATAGGTGTTTCCGTTGCTGACCTGCTTCAGCGGGAGGCTCGTGGGGCGAAGTGAGCGCAGCGTAGTTGCTAAAAGGAACGGATCGCAGTGTGTGGACAGACCTCGGGCGAGCCGCTACGTTCAGCGCCGCTGAAAGCTTCGACTTCTAAGTTGCTGGCCCTTTGGGGCGTTGCTCTCGTTGTTGCCTGCCGCGACAAGAGCGCCGGCCAGGGCTCTCGTGTTGAGCTGGCTGAGCCAACGGCTACGTCGCGGGCTGCGCCGTCCGCGTCTTCTGCGACCGCGACCGCGTTCTACGCCGATCGCTACAGCAAGAAGCCGTATGTGCCCGACGTGATGGCGCTAGGGCGTGCGCTGTTTTTCGATCCGACGCTTTCGGCGTCGCGGCAGATGTCTTGCGCGACCTGTCACGATCCGCACTTTGCATACGGGCCGCCGAATGATCGCTCGACGCAGCTTGGTGGCCCGAAGCTGAAGGACGTCGGGCTGCGCGCGGCGCCGTCGCTCCGCTATCTTCAGACCGTGCCTCGGTTCTCAGAGCACTATTTCGAGGAAGCAGTCGACGAAAGCGTCGATCAAGGCCCTACCGGCGGTCACACCTGGGACGGTCGAGCGGACACCCTGCACGACCAAGCTCGCTTGCCGCTGACTTCACCGCTCGAGATGGCCAACGAGAGCTTGGACAGCGTGGTCGCCAAGGTCGAAAAAGCGGACTACGCGCAGCGTTTTCGTAGCACCTTTGGCGATGACGTATTTGGGGAACCGGCTCGCGCTTCGAGCGCGGTGCTGCTCGCTCTGGAGGCGTTTCAACAGAGCCCGGCGGACTTTTACCCCTACACGAGTCGCTACGACGCGTACCTGCGGAAGAAGGCTGAGCTGAGCGCGCGTGAGCAGCGCGGCTTGTCGTTGTTCAACGACCCGCAGAAGGGTAACTGCGCGCACTGTCACCCGAGCCAAATTCGCTCAAACGGTTTCCCGCAGTTCACCGACTTCGGCTTTGTTGCTCTCGGTGTCCCGCGGAACCTTGCCATCCCGAACAACCAAGATTCGAGCTTCTTCGATCTCGGGCTGTGTGGGCCGTTGCGCACCGACCTAACGAGTCATCGTGAGTATTGCGGAATGTTCCGCGCGCCGACCTTGCGTAACGTGGCGTTGCGCAAAGCGTTCTTCCACAACGGAGTGTTTCATACTCTGCGCGAGGTGATGCAATTCTACGTGCAGCGAGATACCACTGCCGCGAAGTGGTTTCCGCATGCCGGCGGGCACGTCGAGGCTTTCGACGATCTGCCCGCGGAGCTGCGACGCAATGTGGATCGCGAGCCGCCACTCGACCGTAAGCCGGGCCAGGCGCCCGCGCTGAACAGCGCCGAGATCGACGACGTGATCGCTTTTCTGAACACGCTGACTGACGAAGACCAGATCGCCAATAAGCTCTGAGCTCGACGGCGCCTGCGAAAAGCTCGCAGCCGCCGCCGTCCTCTCTCTCTATGAACCTCAGGGCAGGGTCAGGGCGTTCGTCAGGTCGCCCATCTTGGTACCGCCGTTGCTGACCAACGCCGCGTCGCGGGCGGCTAGGCCCGGGAGCACCGTGAGACCGTAGCGACGCGTGATGAGGCGCGAGATCGACGCTGTGTCGTATTGGGTGTGGTCGACCGTGCCTGCCTTGGCGTACGGCGAGATGATCAGCGCGGGGATGCGGGTGCCCGGGCCGTACTTGTCACCCTTCGGCGGAGCCACGTGGTCCCACTGACCGCCGTACTCGTCGTACGTGATCACGATCACCATGTGCGCCCACTGCGCGCCCGCCTTGAGCTTAGTCACCACGTCGGCAATGTGTGTATCGCCGTCGTCGGCGTTCGCGTAGCCGGGGTGCTGGTTGTAGTTGCCCTGTGGCTTGTAATAGACGACGTGAGGCAGGGTGCCGGCCGTGATGTCAGTGAGCAGCGCGGTTTCGTCCTTGAGGTGCGCCGTTCGCGCGTCGGCGTGAAGCGCCGGATCGAACGCTGCGTAGTAGTTGTAGGGCTGGTGATGCGGTTGGAAGTCCGGGTCGCCTTTGGGCGTGGACGGCGCGTAGATCACAGTGCGTGCGACAGTGCTCGCTTGCATGCCGTCCGCGCTCGCCGCTGTCCAAGCGCCCGAGTACCACGCCCAGCTAACGCCCTTCGCCGACAGCAGGTCGCCGAGCGTCGTCTGCGTTTGGGGCGGAACGGTGCTCGCGGCCGCTGCATTTGCGTAGCGCAGATCGATCGCACCAGCCACGGGCGCATTGCCGCTCGGCTGGTAGGGAGCCTGCATGGTGTTGACTGCTCGGTAGCCGTCGCCCGCGCCGAAGTAGTCGAGCGGAGCCACGTTGCCCGTCTTGAAGGACGGCGCACCATCGAGCGCAGAGGCCGGCGACGCGGCGTTCGTTGCAAGTTGCGGCACGCCCTGGGCGTTTGCCGTGCCGAGCACGTTGATCGAAGGCAAGTTGCTGGCCACGAACGATGCCGGCAGGCTCGGCGCGCAGGCGCAGATCAAGTACTGGTGATTGAGGAACGAGCCGCCGTAGGCCGCTTGGAAGAAGTTGTCGGCCAAGACGTAGTCCTGGGCGAGCTTGTACATCTTGGAGGCGCTGTAATCGAAGTGGCCCATGGTGATGCCGCCGGCATCCAGGAACGCGGCGAACATGTCGTTCTTGCCGCCGTTGATCTCCATGGCGTTCTCGAAGAAACGATGCGCCATGTCGCGCGTGACGTCGGCGGTGGTCAGTGCCGAGCCACCCCCAGCGACGTAGCCCGTTTCGAGCGGGAAGGGCTTGTTTGCTAGGTTGTCCGTCATCAGCTCCGAGATCACCGTCGTATTGCCCGCGGCGGTTGCGCCGCCCCAGGTCTTCGGCAGCTTCGTGAGCACGGTCGTCCCGTCGCGGTCCTTCTGCGGGACATACGCTGCCGTGGGCGTGCCCGTGCCATCGATCACTTCGCTCAAGCCATGCGCGCCGGGGAAGTTGCCGTACAAGCCGTCGAAGCTGCGGTTCTCCGCGTAGATGAACACGATGGTGTCGACGTCCGTTGCGAGCGGGTCGACCGCTGCAGCTCCGCCGCCACCTGCAGTACCCGCGCCGCCCGCGGTACCCGCGCCACCTGCAGTGCCGCCACCCGCGGTCCCACCGCTACCGCCGGTTTCGATCACACCGGGTTCGCCGCCCGAGCCAGCCTCGCCACCAGCCTGTTCAATCGCACCGGCATGCCCGGCGGTGTTGGTCGAGCCACCTGCTCCGGCTTTGCCAGCGCCGCCAGCGCCGCCCTTGCCGGCGGTCGAGGAGCCTCCCTGGCCGGCGTTAGCGCCACCAGCGCCCGCGCCAGAATTGTTGTCGTTCGAATCACTGCCGCACGCGATCCAAGTGAGTGCCGGCAGAACCACACAAAGAAAATTCGGGATATTTCGCAGCTTCAACATCGCGCAACAGTGCCGAGGCCCGGTGACACCGGTGCGAAGCGTCGGTGCTGATTGGGTCGCAAGTCAGCGCGGGAATAGCGCCTTTTTGGTGCGTTTCGTGAGACGTCGGAGACCTTGAAGCACCCGCGCCTGGTCACCTGACTCTCACGCCCGCCAAGCACTATCGCGGCTACGTCACGCCCAATTTTCACGCGAGTCATCCGAACGTCACGCAGTCGCGAGACAGTCCGCCGGGTCACCGAAACGTCTCATTCGTTCGGTGTCCCGACACTCAACGTTCTCCATTGCGTCACTCAGCAGCACCAAAACGCCTCGATGTACCGAAAGATCACCGCATTACAGCTCGAGCATCACCTTGCGCACTACAAAACGTTTCGCTTCAGTCATAGCCGCGCCACACATGGCGAATACCGTCCGCGGCATTCCTCAACAGGCAATTTTTCCAAAGAGGAGTGGAGTTAAAATGGGCAGACTAATCAAACTAACGAGGCGCCTTGTTGCCTCGGGTGCGGTGCTCGCGGGGGGCAGCGTGCTCGCGCAAGGCCTCTTCAGCAGCACGAGCGCCATGGCGGACGGCGCAGCGGGTTCTGGCGGCGGAACTTCCGTTCCGGACTGCACAGCGATTCCAAGCGTCACAACGACGATCATCGTCGCTGGGTCTAGCGCGGTGCAGCCGAGCATGGCTGCCCTGGGTGTGAAGCTCGCGACCACGAGCAGCGGTGCCACCGCAGTCGTCTATTCCAAACAAGGTTCTTGCACGGGCGTTTCTGCGATCGAGGGCGTTGTGCCTGCGACCCCCGGAAATGCGCTGTATTGGGACGCCACCTCGGGTACGGCCGGCCATACCTGCACGCTTCCCGGTAATACGCCGGTCGACGTCGGCGTGTCCGACGTTTTTGCCACGAGCTGTCCGGGCGTCAAAGGCGGCGATCTCGCCGCAGCCAACGCTGCTGACTTCGACACGTTCTTTGCCCAGGTCATGGAGTTCGTCGTCCCGGGTGGCGATGGCGGTTCCGACCAGACGGCGATCAGTGCTGAGGCCGGGTACCTCACGTTCGGCTTCGGCACTGCGGGCGCAACTCCCTGGAACAACCAGGCTCAATTTCTGGTCCGGAACAACCTGTCGGGCACGCAGACCATGCTCTCCAAGGCTATCGGTCTGGATGCCAGCAAGTGGATCGGCTTCGATGAGTCGAATGAGGGCGGCGCTGGTCAAATCTTCCTCGATATCAAGAACCGTCAGATCCCCGATCCGGCATTCCCGACGGACAAGACCAAGCGTCTGACCGGCGATCCAAAGAAGATGATCGGCATCGTGTCGTCCGGCGAAGCCGACGCTGACACCGCCAACGTCAAGCGGCTCGCCTTCCAGGCCACCGGACAGACCTGCGCGTTCTGGGCCGACTCCGGTGTGAGCGAGAAGGACAAGAAGTACGTGCGCGATGGCCACTATGAGGTTTGGGGCCCGTTGCACGTGTTTGCAAAGGTCGATGCGCAGGGTGTTCCCACGAGTGCCGGCGCCAAGACCGTCATCGACTTCCTGTCGAGCAAGGACGTCACCGACACCACGGTGCTTGACGTCGAGATGAGCGCCAACGTCGTCCCGCTCTGCGCGATGAACGTGGCGCGGACCTCGGAGCTCGGTGCGATGAGCTCCGTTCAACCGACCGGTGCTTGTGGTTGCTACTTCGACTCGAAGAAGAAGACCGGCGGCGCGGGTACTGAGTGCGTGGCGTGTACGCCCGCCAACGCAGCCACGAAATGTACGGGCGACCGCAAGGTTTGCAATTACGGCTTCTGCGAGGTGAAGTGATGTCCCGGTTCAATGCAAAAAAGCTCGGTTTCCTGGCGGCCGGCATCACGACTCTCGCGCTGTTCGCGGCCCAGGGCTGCAGCAGCAGCGGCGACGACAGCCAGGCGACGCCCACGGCTGGCGCAGGCGGCGGTCACGCTGGCTCTGCCGGTAAGAGCGGCGCAGGCGCAGGCAATGTTGGCGATTCTGGAGCCACGAACAACAACGGCGGTTCTGGCAACACCGGCAACACTGATGCCGGCGCGGGCGGCACTGGCGACGTCACTGGTGGCGATGCCGGCGCGGCAGGCACACCTCCGGTCGATCCGGGTTGCGTCGGCGCTGACGGTTGCTACTCGTGCGCACCGAAGACCAGCAGCCAGTTCCTCAATGCTTGCGTCGCAGGCGGCTGCCCGGCGCACTTCGACAACACCACGTTGACGAAGCTCAACTTGGTCGGAACGCTCTGAGAACATGAAGATGGGTCCGAGAAGCCGTTTCTCGGACGCCGTCTCGGCTTTGGAACTGAGAATCCAAAGCGATTACGTCTGAGTTTCATCCGGTTCTTGAAACAAACTACTTCGAGCGTGCCGAGGTGCTCGCAGAGAGCGCCTCGGCATTGTTTCGCCCAGCATCAGTGATTCGGAGCATTCGTGAATAGGCATATCTCCGCGGCAGCAGCAGTCGCGCTCCTAACGGCGCTGAGCAAGCCGTTGCTCGCGCAAGCTGCGCCCGCTCAGCCGCCGAGCGTTCCGCCGCCCCCGCCAGCCCCTGCCGTCACCGCGGACGCGGTCCCGGCAGCAGCGCCGGCCGTTACGCCGACCGCCGACGGCGCGCTGCAAAAAGAAGTTAGCTCGCAACGCGCCGACATCGACGAGCAAGACGCGCGAATCGAAGCGCTTGAGAGGCAGCTCAAGGCACTCAAAAGCGCAGAGGCAGCGAAGGCCGAGCCGAAGAAGCCTGTCGAGGCGCGCGCTCAAGCGTCCGCGGCGGACTCCACTTTTAAAGTTTCTGCCTACGCTCAAGCCCAATACGAGTTTCACCAGGACTCGGAGGACCAGCTCCAACAGGGCGGAGTCCTACTCAACCAGAACCGCTTCCTGTTGCGACGCACGCGCCTCAAGGTGCTGCGTGATTGGCAATACGGCGGGCTGATGGTCGAGCTCGACGCCAATACCGTGAAAGGCGCGGCGATAGGCCTGCAGCACGCCGAGGTCTCGCTCGCCTATCGCAATCAGGACTACTCGCCGCTCGTGCAGTTCACGCTCGGCCTGTTCGACAACCCGTTCGGTCGCGAGGTCGTGGAATCTCCGCGGGATCGTCCGTTCATGGAGCGCTCGCTCGCGTCGCGCGGTTTCTTCCCGGCTGAGCCGGACCTCGGTCTGCGCATTTCCGGTCAAGCAGCTTGGTTTCGCTACTCCGTGGCAGTCGTCAACGGTCAGCCTTTGGGTGATCGCACAGGCTTTGCATTGCAAGACCCGAACGCACACAAGGACGTGCTCGGTCGCGTCGGAGTGGATGTCACTCCGAGTGCTCCGCTGCGCGTCATCGGCGGAGTCTCGGTGTTGAACGGGATGGGCTTTCATCCAGGTACCGACGCCACGAAGAACATGGTGGTCTGGCGCGACAATATCT
Organism: Polyangiaceae bacterium; assembly: GCA_036509605.1. Taxonomy (GTDB): domain Bacteria; phylum Myxococcota_A; class Polyangia; order Polyangiales; family Polyangiaceae; genus PMG-095. The sequence goes on from DATCFJ010000043.1 coordinate 11,935, forward strand.
CGGAAGACGGTCTCGTCACTCTGCCCGAGCTGAACGGTGTCTCGGGGGTTGCTGCCCAACCCTCCCAGAACTTCAAACGCTGGCTGATTGGGGCAGATCTCGGCTTCGACGTGACATCAAAGCTCGGTGTCACTCATCTCTACGGCGAGGTCAGCCTCGGCTCCAACATGGACCGCAACTTGTTCATCGCCGATCCGCTCACGACTGGCCTGGATGCGCGCGAGCTCGGTTGGTACCTCGCTGTCTATCACGAGTGTTCAGAGGGCCCGATCGCAGGTTTTCGGGTCGACCAGTACAACCCGAATTCGGATGTGGCCGATGCGCGCGCGGGTAAGCTGATCCCGTTGACCGAGACGGTCACGACGTACGCACCGCTCGTCGGCTTTCAAGTCCCGCACAAGGCCCGGCTCGTCGCCGAATGGGACATCATTCACGACGCGATGGCCCGCAATACGCTCGGCGTGCCGGTCGACAAGAAGAACAACATCGTCACGATCCGCCTGCAGGGAGAGCTGTGATGCGCACTCACACCCTTTGCCTGTTGCCAATCCTTGGGCTGTCTTTCAGCAGTTTGACCGGCTGCGGAGATTCCCAATCGGCTCCTTCTGGTTTGGAAGAACCAGTGCGCATCGTGGGCGGCCAATTCATCGAGGGCAGCTTCCCGGCGAGCCACGACTCGGGCCCGCAGATTTCGACCGTCAACATTCACGACTTGGAGCTGCTCGAAGGCGCAACGGGAAAGTCTGTGACTGGCCTGGCCGGTCCCGGTTCGCAATCGGTGGCGATTGCCCTGCAGGGGCTCGGACACGGCTATTGGGTCGTGCCGGTCGGTTCAGAAGACTTGGACGCACCCGGGTTCTTCGACTGGGGCGCTTCGCTGAGCTTTTCGACCAACGTCCCAGGTCCCAAGCCCAACTTGGCGTTTGCCGCTGCGGATTCGAGCGGTCAGTTCGGGCCATTGACTACGCAGACTCTGTTCGTCAAATCGTTGGTACCCATGGGGCACGTCGTCGCGTCGCTCACGTGGGGCGTGGATGCGGATCTCGATCTTCATCTGATTGCGCCGAACGGCAAAGAGCTATCTCCGAAGCATCCGAACACCATCAGCTCAGATGCCAATGGCAAGCCGCTCGCGGGCTCGGGTCTGCTCGATCACGACTCGCTCGCTGCCTGCGTTCCGGACGGGCTGCGCACCGAAAACGTGGTTTGGGCCGACGCGCCCTTGGCCGGAACTTACGGCGTGTACGTGGACATGTTCAGCGCCTGCGGCAAGCCGGCGGCGAACTTCAAATTCTCTTTATTGGTAGATGGGCAATCGGTCCTCGAAAAGGCCGGACGGTTGCTCGACATCGACGCGGATGGCGGAGCCAGCTCTGGCCTTTTCGTCACCCAATTCACTTGTGATGAAGGAACAGGCACATGCTCATAACTAGTCTCGAAAAATTCTCGCTGATGGGTGCGTCGTGGGTACTTTACCTGCTGGTCGCGCTGTCCATGTTCTCGATCGGCATCATGTTCGAGCGCTGGATCTACTTTCGCAGCAACTCGTCGAACAACGTCAACGGTCTGGCAGATTCGCTGCTGGATTTTTTGAAGGCCGGCGATCGCCGCGGCGCCGAGCAGCTGCTGACCAACGACAAGTCGCTCGAGGCGCAGGTCGTGCTGCCGGTCTTGGGCTGGCTCGACGGCGGTCCGGACTCTGTGGCCGAAGCGCTGGACGCCTCCTTGATGCGCAAGCGCCCCGAGCTAGAGCGCGGCCTAACTTGGCTCGG
>DATCFJ010000044.1:0-3089 GCA_036509605.1 Polyangiaceae bacterium
TAGGGCATTGCGTGCGCGGTTGGGTGCGGGCGTCCTGCCCGCGGAGGTTATGAGCGTGTCGTTCGTCGCGCGCCTGCGTGGGCCATTCGCTGCAACCGCTTTCGCGAGCGCCATTTTGCTCGGCGGCGCTCTGCTTTTCGCATTCGGGCACGAACCGGAAGCAACGAACCCGGCTCAAGGCGGCCCAGTGCCTGCTGCAGCGACGGTTTCTACGGCGTTGGCACCTGCTCCCACTGTGGAGTCACCGACGGCTGCGGCACGGCTCGCATTCGTTCCGTCTGAACCTGCAGTGCGGCGAGCGCTGTTCAAGGAAGACCCGCTCGCTCGGGAAGTCGCGCTCCTGTCGCAGGCGACCGGCGATCTGCACGCGGGCCGCGCGAGCGATGCCCTGAAGGTGCTCGACGAGCACCAGCGCAGGTTCCCCAATGGCATCTTGAAGGAAGAGCGGCGCTCTGCTCGGGCGCAAGCGCTCTGCTCGCTCGGTCGCCGGAGCGAGGCGGAAACCGAGCTTGCACTGCTCGCGCCTCAGTCTCTTGTTGCGGTGCGCGCCAAGCACATCTGCGACGCGAGCGCGCGAGCGGAGCGCTGAAGCTGTCTGTTGCCTATTTGAATAATTCAATCGGTTGACTGCCCACGCATGACTAAGGGCTTCAATGGCGCCTCGATGACACGGCTTACTGTCGATTTCCAGACGGACTCGTTGCAGCCCAGACACTGCTTGATGTGCGTCTGATACTTCGAGCCTCGAGCTCGCTCCTGCGCAATGTGCGTATCTCCGCGTTTGCCTTAGCCACAAGCGTCGCTGGCTTGGTCGCGTGCAGCGCGAACGGCCATGGAGGAGACGGGACAGGAGGCTCGGGCACAACGGGAGCCGCTGGAAGCACCGCCACGGGCGGGCAGGGGACAAGCGCCAGCGGCGGGGCTCTCGGCGGTAGCGGGCCTGCGAGCGGCGGAGCCTTTGCAGCTGGCGGAGCGCTCACGAGCGGCGGAACCTCTGCAGCCGGCGGAGCCTCCGGCGTGAGCGGAGCCTCCGGCGCGAGTGGAGGCACGGCCGGAGGAATGTCGACCGCAGGCAGTGGCGGTGACTTCGGCTCGGGCGGCATGAGCGGGAGTGGTGGGCCTTGCGACATCTACGCGTCGGTCAATACGCCGTGCGTCGGCGCGCATAGCACGGTGCGAGCCCTCTACGGTTCGTATCACGGCAACCTGTATCAGGTCAGGCGCGCGTCAGACAAGACGACTAAAGACATTGCGGTGCTCGCCCCCGGAGGCTACGCCGACTCAGCCACGCAGGACTCTTTCTGTGCCAGCACGACCTGCACCATTTCGGAGATTTACGATCAATCGCCAAACGGTAACCACCTGACCAAAGCGCCGGCCGGCGGCTGGTTGAATAACGGAGGGCTGGAAGCGAACGCGACCCAGGCAAAAATAAAGCTAAACGGTCACGTCGTTTATGGCGTCTACACGACCGGGAGCTTCGACAACAACGCGGGGTCCGTGGGCTACCGAAATAACAATACCAAAGGTGTGGCCACCGGTGATCAACCGGAGGCAATGTACATGGTGGTCAGCGGAAAGCACTACAATCAATCCTGTTGCTTCGACTACGGGAACGCAGAGCTGAACAACAAGGACAACGGCAAGGCCACCATGGAAGCCGTCTACTTCGGCAACAGCACGCAGTGGGGCAAAGGCAGCGGCAGCGGCAGCGGGCCGTGGGTGATGGCGGATCTCGAAGATGGTGTGTACGCGGGGGGATCCACGGCTGCTGCTCCCAGCAACACTTCCCTGGTCGCCGACTACGTTACGGCCATGCTTAAGGGCCCCTCGGGGAATCGGTTCGTGCTCAAGGGCGCGGACGCTCAGTCCGGCGGCCTCGCGATCAAGTACGACGGAACGCGCCCGGCCGGTGGCTACACTCCGCAAAAAAAAGAGGGCGCCATTATTCTCGGAATCGGTGGGGACAACAGCCACAGCGGTGAGGGAACTTTCTTCGAGGGTTGCATCACCTCCGGGAACCCTTCGGATGCCGCGGACGACGCCGTTCAAGCCAACATCGTCGCAGCGGGCTATGGACACTAAAGCCCTCGCGAACCCGGGCCGCCGAGTGCGGCTATTGGGTCGGATGCGAGGCTGAAAACTGAGCGCGCTCAGCCTGCTGGTGCTGAGTGAAAGGTCTTAACCGCTCGAAAAATTGCGGGCATTCGTGTTCGGGCGTGACAACGCGCGGCTTAGCTTCGACACTCGATGTATGCCCACGGCCGACACCCAATCGACTTCGAGCGCCCGGGCCGCGGCTCGCTTCGTGCCAGCGCGACCCGGCCGGCGGCGCCGGCCTGATTCACTCCGAGACTCGTCCGCGCTTCGCCACGTAAGCGGATGACGTCGACGCTGGTACGCCCAACGGGATCCGGTGAGATTCGCCGGGCCATTCTGTTGACGCTGATCGCTTTGTCCTGGCTCACGCCGACAACGGCGCTGGCGCAACAAGTGGCGGGCCTGACCATCCACTGGGAGGCACCCGCCCGCTGCCCACAGCAGAGCGAAGTGACCGAACGGGTGCGAAAGCTGAGCGGCTCTCCGGCCTCGGTGCAGGGAGCGTTGCAAGCGGACGGAGCCATCACTCAGGCGGACGACGGCCGCTTTCATTTGCGGCTCCTACTCCGATCCGGTGGGCTTGTCGGCGAGCGAAACATCGACTCCAGATCTTGCGCCGATCTCACCCGCGCCGCGGCAGTGGCGATCGCTTTGTTGCTGCATTCGGACGAGCCGCTCAGCGAAGGAGTGCTCGGCGACGAGCACCCTGCCGCCGGCAGCCACGAAGGCACGGAACCAGCGAGCGGCCCCGAGGTTCCCCCTGCTGATCATCCGCCTCCCGAAAAACCGCCGTTGAGCGAGTTGCCGAAGCAAACGCTACGGCCTGAGCCTGCACGCCCTGACGCCGTGCCGGAGCCCGCTCGACACCGCGTGCATGCTCGTCTGCGAGCGCCGCTGGCCGCATTGAGCGTCGGTCCTTTTCCGCGTCCGGATTGGGGGGTCTCATTCGGCGTCGGAGTCTCGTACGAGAACTGGAGATTTTGGCTCGA
>DATCFJ010000045.1:0-2863 GCA_036509605.1 Polyangiaceae bacterium
TGAGGCTGAACGCCTTCACCACGCGATCGATGTACGACACCTGCTCGAGCAGGTGCGACACGTCGATCGACTCCATGCACGCTAAGACCTGCGGCTCGACTCCGTATTTATCGAGGGCTCTGGCGCTCGAGTTGAGGGCGAAGACGATGCCCTTCTTCGTGGCTTCGGCGAGCTGCTTTCCGTTCTTACCGAGCGACGGGCCAGCGCCGACAATAAACGCCGGGACACCACGATACTTCCCAGCGAGTGCCAGGAAGGTTGGATGTTCACAGAGTAAGTCGAGGTTCGCGAGCACGTCCTGAATCCAGACTCGGCTGCGGAGTCGGTGTGTCGCGTCGTTGACACTGCCGCGCTGAACCAACTGGCCCAGCGCCTCGCGTAGGGTCTGCGCTTGCTCTGGAAAGAGCTCAGGGTATCCGGGGGTATTGAGCAGGGTGACGGCTTGTTTGCCATTGGAGAGCCTCGGCCAAATTTGATTGAGTTCGTGAACGGTGCAGACAATCGGCACCTCGGCCAGATCACTCGGGCCGCTTTCGAAGTAGCTGCGGACGATCCCGGGGTCGGGCTCGAAGACCACGAGTTTTGCGCTGCTGTGCGCACGCAACCCGCGCACCGTGTGTCCCATGCCCAAGCCGAAGACGACGAATGTCATCGGGTTGCCGGCGCGCTGGGTGATGTCGAGCAGCGATTCCTCGTCGATGACTGCGCCCAGGATGCGATTGTCGCGTTTGATCGCGGGCGTGCCGTCGTCCAACTCGACGACACTCGAGAGACTGGGCGCGCCCTTGACGAGCGCCAGTGTCGCGTCGCCCAGCGCGGAGCGAGCGACATTGTCGTCGAAGAGCAGATTCTTGAGCTGTGCGGAGTCGAGGCTCATTGAGGTTCGGGCGGTTTACCCGCGGGAACCCGTATTCCACGATTCATGCCAGTTCGAATTGCCGCGAATTTGTCCGGGAAATCGCCAATGACTCGGCGTTTTATCGCAAACGTCGGCCGCCGACGCGAGGCGCAGTCGGTTCAGACTCGAGAGTGTCTAGGCTTTGACGACCGGCGATGCCAGTTCGTTGACGACGCGCTCAGCGGTCGGACGACGCAACGTGAGCAGCGGCTACGAGCGGTTGTTGCTCGTTCGTCAGGAGCGGGGTTGCGCTCACGGAAACGGGGTCGGCGCTTGGCTCAACGAAGCTGCTCTCGAGAGCTTCGCGATTTGCCTGTTCTACTGCGTCGCGAACCTCACCGCGCAAGATGGTGGTCGTGATCGGCGCGACGATCCCAATCTTTACGCCGCTCCGCGAGATGTCGGTGATCACGATCTCGATGTCGTGACCAAGCACAATCCGCTGGCCCTTGCGACGAGTGATGATGAGCATGGCTGCAAATATCTCTGCACGCCGTGTGCCATGGCCCAAACGGGCTAGTGCACCGCTTGGGGGTGTACCATCGACAATCGCAAGCGATTGTTCCGCTTCGCGGCAAGCGGTGCACTAGGCTGTCTCACCGGGGCTTTGCCCCGGAACCGCGCGTCTGCTTCGCATGCGCCCTAGTGCAGCGCACCATCCAATACTCCGCGCTAACTCATATGCGCTGCACTAGCTTATTGACGAAGCTCAGAACTGCTTGAAGGCTGCCATGTCCAAGATCGACTTGGAAACGGACACCGACTGTTGCAGCGCGTTGTTCAGCTGCGTCAGGTTTGTGTACGCGGCGGCCGCATCTGCGGAGCCGACCTCTTCCGTGCTCTTGGAGTTCTGGAGTTGAGCGCTGCTCAAGATCGCGTCGCTGGCGTCCAGTCGGTTGACGATCGTGCCGGCGGCGCTCTGCGCATTGGTGATCTGCGCGCGCGAAGCGTCCAAATTGCCCAGCGTGGCGCTGATTCCGACGGTGTCGTTGGTATTCAACGCCGTGTACAGGGAATCGAGATCGGCGAGCACGTCGCGACCGCCGGCCACGGTAAAGGCTTTGGCGCCGCTGGCGTTGACCGCCGTGGGCGTCGAGTTGCCGATGTCGACGACGTGGTCCTGGTCGTCTCCTGTGAAAGCGCCGGCCGTGGAGAACGGCTGCGTCTGAGTTTGGCTGCCGCCGAATAGGTAGCCGGAGCTGCCTTTGGTATTGGCGATGCCCAGCATTTGGTCGCGGATGTCTTTGACCTGCAGCGCGAGGCTGGCGCGCTCGGACGCTCCCAGGCTGCCGTTCCCGCCCTGTACCGCGAGCTCCTTGGCGGTGGCCATCAAGTCTGAGGCTTGCTGCAGCGAAGACTCGGCGAGCTCGGTATCGCCACGGACGGAGCTGATCGTGCCTCGGCGTGCGGTCACTTGTGCTTGCGAGGCGCTCAAGCGAGCCAGCTGCGCCGCGGCAATCGGATCGTCCGACGGCAGGTTCACGCGCAGGCCGGTTTGAGCCTGCTGAGCGGCGGCCGCCTGACGCGAGCTGACCTCCGAAAGGTTGTTCGTTACGCTGTCGTAACGCATGCCTTCGGTGACTCTCACGACTCAGCTCCCCGAAGCAAAGCCTTGGTCATCGGCCGACCGATGTCATCAACTCGCCGAGTAACGTATCGGCCACATTGAGCACTTTGCTGGCAGCCTGATACGCGTTTTGGTACTTGGTGAGCGCGACCATCTCTTCGTCGAGCGACACACCGCTCTGCGATTGATGCATCGACTGCACTTGGGTCAAAATCGCCTTTTGGGTGTCGACGTCGCGCTGGCTGTTCGCGCGCGTGCTGCCGATGCTACCGACGAGGTCACCGTAGGCCTGAGCCGCGGTGCGCGTGGCGCTCGTGTTCGTGAACACGTCCGCGAGCTTGGCCATGGCGACCGCATTGTCCGAACCGCCCGGCACGGAGAACACGTTCGCGGCCGCC
>DATCFJ010000046.1:0-5409 GCA_036509605.1 Polyangiaceae bacterium
TCTCCTTTGGGGACAAGCAAAAGGGCGGCGTCGGTCAAGGCAAGGGGGACTCGGGGGACCCGGTCGGCGGCGAGCAGCAGGAAGGCGAAGAAGGCGCCGGCCAAGCCGGCAAGGACGCCGGAGACCACGTCCTCGAGGTCGACATCACGCTCGAAGAGCTGGCCGACATCCTGGGTGAAGAGCTCGAGCTGCCCGCGATCGAGAACAAGGGCAAGAGCCGGATCATCGCCGCCAAGGATCGCTACACCGGCATTCGTCGCGTCGGTCCGGAGTCGCTGCGGCATTTCAAGCGTACGTACAAGGAGGCGCTGCGCCGCTCGATCGCCGCCGGCTCTTACGACCCGAACAACCCGGTGATCGTCCCGCAGAAGGAAGACAAGCGCTTTCGCTCCTGGAAAGAAGACCACGAGCCCGTCGCCAACGCCGTCATCGTGTACATGATGGACGTGTCCGGCTCGATGGGCGACGAGCAAAAAGAGATCGTGCGCATCGAGAGCTTTTGGATCGATGCCTGGCTGCGCCGTCAGTATCAAGGCCTAGAATCCCGCTACATCATCCACGACGCGGTAGCCCGCGAAGTGGACCGGGAGACGTTTTTCAAGACTCGTGAATCTGGCGGCACCATGATTTCCAGCGCGTATCGGCTGTGCGCGCAAATCATCGACGAGCATTACCCGTCGGCGGAGTGGAACATCTACCCGTTTCACTTCTCGGACGGCGACAACTGGTCGATGGACGACACGCTCACGTGCATCGAGCTGATGAAGAAAGAGATCCTGCCCAAGGTGAACATGTTCGCCTACGGGCAGGTCGAGAGCCCGTACGGCTCAGGCCAATTCGTGAAAGATCTGCGCGAGCATTTCTCGAGCGACGAACGCGTGATCACGAGCGAGATCCGAGATCGCGACGCGGTCGTCGGAAGCATCAAAGAGTTCTTGGGCAAGGGTAAGTAATGTCGCAATTTGCTACGAACACGACGCTGCCGCGCTACCTTCGCGAAGAACAAGACAAGATCGAAAAGATCGCCAAAGCTCACGGGCTCGACTTCTTCCCGGTCGTGTTCGAGATGCTCAGCTACGATCACATGAACGAGATCGCCGCCTACGGCGGCTTCCCGAACCGCTACCCGCATTGGCGCTTCGGCATGGAATACGAGCGTCTGAGCAAGAGCTACGAGTACGGCCTCTCGAAAATCTACGAGATGGTGATCAACAACAACCCCTCGTACGCCTACTTGCTCGAGGGAAATAGCCTCACGGATCAGAAGCTCGTCATGTGCCACGTGTTCGGGCACGTGGATTTCTTCAAGAACAACTTCGCGTTCCGGGTCACAGATCTAGATGCCGGCGAGCACATTGCCGACCCCATCGGGCGCCGCAAAGAGGGCTACGACCCGAACCGCCGCTGGGTCGATAAGATGGCCAATCACGGCTCTGCCGTGCGCCGCATCGTCGATCGCTACGGTATCCAGAAGGTCGAAGAGTTCGTCGACATCTGCCTGTCGCTCGAGAATTTGATCGACCCCTGGTCTCGCTTCGTGGTGCGCCGGCGTGATTCGCGCCCCGACGAAGAGCCAGAGCAGGTCGAAGTGCCGCGTCTCCGCTCCAAGGACTACATGGAGGAGTTCATCAACCCGAGCGAGTACATGGAGGAGCAGAAGCGCAAGATCGAAGCCGAGCGCGAGCTAGAGAAGGGCAAATTCCCGGCTCAGCGCGAGCAAGACGTGCTCTTGTTTTTGCTCGAGAATGCGCCGCTCGAGCGTTGGGAACGCGCCATCTTGAGCATCATCCGCGACGAGGGTTACTACTTCGTGCCGCAGATGCAGACCAAGATCATGAACGAAGGCTGGGCCTCCTACTGGCACTCCAAGATGATGACGGGCGACGTCTGCGACTGGAGCGAGATCGTCGACTACGCCGAGAACAACGCGGGCGTCATGGCCACCAGCGGTGGCCGCTTGAACCCGTACAAGTTGGGTGTCGAGCTGTACCGCAACATCGAAGAGCGTTGGGACAAGGGCCAATTCGGCCAAGAGTGGGAAGACTGCGACGACTTGGACGTGAAAAAGAGCTGGGACTTGCGGCTCGGGCTGGGCAAGCAAAAGGTCTTCGAAGTGCGCGCGCTGTACAACGACGTGACCTTCATCGACGAGTTCTTGACCCCAGAATTCGCGATGGAAAACAAGATGTTCACCTTCAATTGGTCGAACCGCAACGAGCGCTACGAGATCGACACCCGCGAGTTCCAAGCCGTCAAAGAGAAGCTGCTCGCTCAGCTGACCAATTTCGGTAACCCTTCGATTTACGTCGAAGACGCCAATTACGAAAACCGCGGCGAGCTGCTCTTGGTGCACGAGCACCGCGGTGTCGATCTACGCAGTGACTACGCACGCGAGACCATGGCCAGCCTGGTTCGCATTTGGAAGCGACCCGTGTCGCTCGCGACGCAGCTCGACGGCAAAAGAGCCGTGCTGCGTTTCGACGGCAAAGAGCACGGCGTGCGGCACGACGCGCCTTGAGTTTCGGCGAGCGCTCATGCCATCGCAAAACAAGCTGGCCGTGTTCACGCTCGCGGCCCTCGGCGCAACAGCACTCGCCGCATGCGCCGCCGCAAAGTCGCCCGCGCAGGCGCCGAGCCACGTCGAATCCGCGCCCTCTGCCTCAGCGGTGCCGAGCGCTGCGCCGAGCGACGGCGCGCCCAAGGCCCTGGCCGGCGCACCGCAGTGCGCCAAGGCAGAGCTCGGCGCGGCGTGCCAAGACAACAAGCCCGCGGCGCCCGCAGCGAGCACCGCCGGAGCAGCTGCAAGCGCCGCGAGCGCTCCCCCGCCCCCCGCGCCAGCCAAAAAACCAGTGCAAAGTGGGCTCGCGCGCGGCACCAGCGACGCCTCGGACGCAGAGCTCTCCGCAGGCGACCAAGCGTACCAAGCCGATGATTTAGCGGGCGCGAAAGCGCACTACGAGAAAGCGCGGCGGCTCGCGCCGAAAGATCCGGCGCCGCAGATCGGCCTGGTGCGCGTCGCGCTCGCCGACAGCGACGTGCCGACTGATTTCGCCGCCGCGCCGAAGAACCCGACCATCCTCGGTTGGCTACGCAAGGTGGATGCCGCGCTGAAGCTCGACGACAGCTACGCCCCCGGCTACGTCGAGCGCGGGCGGTTGCTACTGATCTTGGGCTCTGCTCCGGAAGCCCTAAGCGCCTTGGACCACGCGCAACGCTTGGCACCGGATGACGCTGAGACTCAATCGGCGCTGGGCGTCGCGCTGCTAGCAACCGGCAAGCCCGCGGAGGCGCTGACGCGTTTGCGGCGCGCGTCCGAGCTCGATCCGGACAACCCGGAGCGCCTCACGAACCTGGGCACCGCACACTTGATCCAAGGCGAGGTGAACGAGGCAGTGCGTGCTTTCTCGCGCGCGGCGGAGCTCTTGCCGAACGACGCCCGGGTGCACGGCGATTTGGGCGCGGCCTATCTGGCCCTGAACCAGCCCGCCAAGGCCCTGCCGGAGCTGGACCGTGCCGTCCTGTTGGCGCCGGACCACGCCACGTACGTGTCTAACTTGTCGTACGCCTATTTCTTGGCGGGCCAGCTCGACGCCGCAGTGACGACCGCCAGCAAAGCCAGCGTGCTCGATCCGAAGCTCGGCTCGGCCTGGATCAACCTGGGCACTGCGCTCGCCAAGAAGGGTGACCTGGTGGCGGCGGAGCGTGCCTACCAGTGCGCGCTTTCGCTCGACCCCAGCGATCCGCGCGCCAAAGCCAACCTAGCGGAGCTTGCGGACCTGAAGCGCGCCAAGGCTGGAGCTGCGGCGCCGCCCGACAAGAAGTGAAGATTGCCAGCGCGCGCCCGCTAGAGCATCATTTCGAAAGATGCTCTTTCGCTTATTTGAACCGAACAACCAGCGAGGGCAGCGCGCGCTGCTGGGCCTGGGCGCGATCTGCCTAGTGATGAGCTGCGGCAGTAAGTTCAGCGCCAACTCGAGCGCCGGCGGTCATGGGGGCGAAGGTCTCTCGATCGACGCTGCCGGAGCCGCAGGCGAGGCCCCGAGCGGCGGTAGCGAGAGCGGAGGCAGCGCGAGCGGCGGTGTCAGCGCGAGCGCGGGCACCGGGGGGTCCGCCGGGACGGGCGGCAAACCCGCAACCGGCTGCAACTGCAGTGCCGGCAGCTACTGCCCCGACGGCACGAAGACCTGCAGCATGTGCAGCGATTTTTCCGTGCTCAACTTCGCGGCGCCCGAAAAGCTCGCTACGATCAGCCAGAGCCAGGCCGGCAACGAGCGCTTTCCGCGCGCCGCTAGCGCGGGGACGGATCTGTTCTACCGCGCCGGGCTCGATGGTAAGCCGTCCATCTGGTACGCCGCGACGCCGATCAGCGGGGTCGGCCGCGCGTTGTTCGCGGCGCTCGGCGCAGACAGCGGTCCGCTCTTCGCGCCTAGCTTCTCGCCGCCGCAGAATTTCTTCTTCGACCGAGTCAATGCCACGACTGGCATCCGGCAAATCATGTACGCCACCTGGGCCAATGGCGTGCTCAGTGACACTCCCAAAGCGGCACCCGCACCGATCAACGGCGGCACTGGGGATTTCAGCGTCGCTATCGCCGCAGACGTGCGCCGCGCCTACTGGATGAGAGCGCGCGACAAGGGAGCTGACCTCGTGTGGGCCACGTTCGGCTCGAGCGCGACGATGCCCGCAGTGCTCAACCTCGACGTTCAGGTCGGCGTCGGCAAGAAATGCGCGCGCCTGGGCGACGACGCGACACCGTGGGTCAATGCCACCGGTACGCTGCTCTTGTTCCGCAGCCAGTCCATGGACGGCACGTGCCAGCCCAACGACTCCGGTGCCTTCGACCTGTTCGCGACCCCGCTCGGCAAGGACGGCCTGCCGCTCACACCCGGCACTCCGCTCTCGAACCTCAACAACACCGGCGGCATGTCGACCGAAACGGACGCCAGCCTGTCGCAGGATTCGTGCACGATTTACTTCGCGTCCGACGGCGGCAAGGGCGAGTTCGATTTGTATCGCGCGGCGCGTAATTAGAGATCGCGTTTGTTCCGCCGCCGCGTAGTCCAGGCCAGTGCGATGAGCTACTCGCCGCCCATCGCCGTCACATAGTTCTCGATCACCGTCAGATGATCGGGCGCGAGGGCGGCGAATTCGAGGCCGACGGCGCCCGCGCCGCGCGCTGCATTCTTTACCCAGCGCGCGGTGGCCGGCACATCGAGCAGCTTGCCGGTGATCGGCAGCGCGAAGCGCACGGTGACGCGCTCCTCTTGGCCGAACGCTTGTGGAGCGAGCACGAGCAGACCACCAACGGAAATGTCTTCGCTGCGGCCGTCTAGCGTGCCGCCGTTGGCGCGCAGGATCCGGGCCGGCGTGACATAAGGGGCGCGCGCGAAGCGGCGACGAGTCGAGGGC
>DATCFJ010000047.1:0-3706 GCA_036509605.1 Polyangiaceae bacterium
CGGCGCGGACGGCAGCGAGCTTTCGACCCCGCGCGGGGCCAAAAGGCTCTGGGTGAAGCTCAGAACGAGCAACATGGACAACCTGGACGACGAATCCGCAGCTGAGAACTACGCGATTCAGGCGGTGCCCTGGGTAATGTACTTCGAGCGCGGCTACGGCCTGCACGGAACTTTCTGGCACCGCGCGTTCGGCACGAAGCACAGCCACGGCTGCGTGAACCTCACGCCGCTCGACGCGCAACGCTTGTTTGCCTGGACCAGCCCGAGGCTGCCGCCAGGATGGACAGCCGCCTTACCGACCGCTTACGAGCCGGGAACGCTGATCCGAGTGCGCTGATGGACGCGCCGCGCGTTCTCCACGCAAAGGCAGCGGGAGAACGCGCGTGACAGGCGTCTTCAGACGATCTTCGACTGGAGCAAGAAGGCGATCGCGAATGCGAAAAGCACGAGCGACTCCATCAGCGCCAGACCGAGAATCATCGGCGTCTGAATGCGCGGGGCCGCGCCCGGGTTACGGCTGATGCCTTCGAGAGCAGCCGCGGCAGCGCGACCCTGACCGAGCGTGCCACCGAGCACCGCGAGACCGATCGCGATGCCAGCGCCGATCGCCGCCGCAGCTTGAGCACCGCCGCCGACGCCGCCAGCGGCGTCCTGCGCGAAGGCACTGGACGAGAACAGGGTGGTCAGCGCAACCGTGGCGAGCGCCACATTCTTCTTGGACATAATCATCGACTCCTTAGTGGTCCCAGCAGCGAGGGCATTTGCCTCGCGGAAAGTTTCGTGAGCGGTCTCGGTAAAATCTAGTTGGGGCGCGGGGGTGACTCGCTTCGAGATCCCCGCAGGGGGAAAACCCCCGACGATGGCCCGCTCTTAATGCGCTTCGTGCTCGGTCGCCAGCCCAATGTAGATGCAGGTGAGCAGCGTAAAGACGAGCGTCTGAATCAGGATGATCAGCACACCCAGCAGCATGATCGGGATGGGCACCAGCACGCACACCAAGCTCAGGAAAATCCCGAGAATCAGGTGGTCGACGGCCATATTCAGCATCAAGCGAACGGCCAGGGTGATCGGACGAACAATCAGGGAGATGACCTCGATTGGAAACACCAACCAAGCCAGATACCAAGCCGGGCCGGCCAGGTGGGCCACATAGCCGAAGCCGTTCGCGGCGAGTCCGTAAGCGTTGAAGCAGACGAAGACGACGATCGCGCAACCGAGCGTTACGCTGAGGCTGCTGGTGGCGACGGGGAAGCCCGGGATCAGCGCCAGAATGTTCGAGAAGAACACGAACATGGCCGCCGCGCCGATCAGCGGGAAATACTTCTTGGCGCGCTCGGCATCCATGACGCTCTTAGCTAGGTCGTAGAAGTAGCTGAGGAACGCTTCCATGAAGGTGCGGAGCGTCAGCCGGTCTTCCGGAACGACCGCGTCATCCGGGTTGGCCAGTTGGCCGCGAACGCGGGCCGCGATAGCCAGCACGAGCAGCGTGACGAACAGCGACGCCGCCAGCGGTTCGAAGCTGCGCCAGCTCGGCACTTCGTGCTTGACCGCCGAGGTGCCGAACGCTTGCGCGTTCCGCTCCAGGGTGTCGTGCATGTACGACAGAAGCAGCGTGAACCAAGTCGTATGCTCGGGCATTTCCTAACCTTCTCCGGAGGCTGCGGGAGCCGATTTCAGCTGCGAAATCGTGATCCCCACGGGCAGCGCCGCGTAGCCGATGACGAGCGGCAACAAGTGCACGTAACCGCCACGCACCAAAAATAAGATCCCCAAAAACATCACCGCGAACTTCAGCATCGCCAGCGGGATCCACGCCGAACGAACCCCCGCGGGATACAGGAAGCCGCGCACAGTGCGGGAGATGGCCCACAGATTGGCGACCGCGAGCACGACACCCACCGCAACGCTCAAGCGACTCGACGCACCTAGTAGAGTCGGAGCACCAGCGGTCAGAAACGCACCGACGATCGCAACCGACCAGATCGCTGTCGCGATGCTGCTTTGGTCATTGCTCTCCGTCGCTGTGCTCATTGAATTTCTTCCGTGCTTCTCGTGCTTTTTGTTCTTCGGCTTCTGCTTCCAGATTCGCGCTCTTGAGCGCTCGCCAGACGAAGCGCGCTCCAGCGGCGAATCCGTATGCCAGCCCGACTAGGGTGAAGATGCCGTGCGTGCCGAGCTTCTTGTCTGCCCAGTGGCCAAACCACAGGCCGAAGAGAACGCTCGCCGCGAGCTCTAGACCGACTGTTCCGTAGCGGCCGACACCTTTCCAGTCTTGCTGCACAAATGCTTCCGGCTAAGGAGAGCGGCGGTCGCTTAGCATGGCGTTCGGTTGGGGGTCAATCTGTGGGGCAAAGTGCGTGCTATCGTGGACAAATGCGTTGCGCGAGCCGCGGCCTCGTTGGCCTACTTCTAATCGCCGGTCACGCACTGGCGGCGGAGCCCGGTGCGGAGAACCCGCCCCCGAAAAGCACCGCCGCAGCGGCGCCAAAGCAGCAGCCCGTGCCCGCGCCCGTGCTCGCACCCCCCGGGGACGCGCCGCCTCCGGAGTATTACGTGGAACCCTCAGCGCCACCGGAGAGCGCTCCGCCAGCGGCTGCCCCGAGCGCGCCGCCGCGCAGTGCCGCGCCAGAGTCAGGTCCGCCTGGCCCGCCTCCGCCCCCGCCGAGCGACCCAAGCGCAGGGCAGATCTACGAACCGCCTCCGCCCGGTTTCTATCCGCCGGGCACGCCGCTCTTCGAGCCGCCTCCGCCTCCCGAACCGCATCACGTCGCGCCGCGCACTTCGTTGTGGCTTGGCGCGCGCGCCGGCGTGTTCATTCCGTTCGGCAACGCCTGGTCACGCGGCACCAGGGATGCCGCGGACAACCTGAACTACAAGGGCGTTCCATGGAGTGACTACGTCTCGTCGGGACCGATGTTCGAGCTCGACGTCGGCGCGCGGCTGTCGCGCAACTACAACGTGTTCGCGCTCTGGGAGCACGCGGAGCTCGGCGGCGGTAGCGGCGACGTAGGCGGCAACGCCCCCAAATCGAAGAGCGGCGACACGGATTTTTGGGGCGCCGGCATCCGTGCAACGTCCGATCCGGATCGCATCGGCTTCATTACCGAGCTAGCGGTCGGCTGGCGCCTGGCGCGCGCCAAATACGACGACGGCAGCGAAGTTCAATTCACCCAAGCGCCGTTCGAAGCCCGCCTCGGCCTAGGTGCAGAATTTCGTCTCAACGAGTTCGTGTCGCTGTCGCCCATGTTCACGCTCGGCGTCGGCTCGTTCGACAAGGTCGAGCACAAAATCGGACACACCATTGAAGATCAGAAGAGCGGAGACGACTTCGCCGATGGGCATGCCTGGGCGACCCTGACTTTCGGCGGCAATTTCGATGTGCTGGGCAGTAAGCACTAGTGCAGCGCATGCGAGATAGCGTGCATTTCTAGACGAAGCTGCACTAGGGCGCATGCGAAGCAGGGCGCGGGGGTCCGGGGCGAAGGCCCCGGTGAGACAGCCTAGTGCACCGCTTGCCGCGAAGCGGACAATCGCCTGCGATTGTTGATGGAACATCACAAGCGGTGCACTAGTGCCGTGTCTCCATGATTCGCATGAGAAAGTGAATCCATCAAAGGGCGGCCTCGTCAGAATGGGATGGCAAAGAAGACGCGCAAGCGGATGGGACGACCCAATGCGGAGCTTCTGGTTTCTGACGAGCAACGTC
>DATCFJ010000048.1:0-2596 GCA_036509605.1 Polyangiaceae bacterium
TTGCTCGTCGCTCGGCGCCACTGGGGTGTCGAGACGTCGCACCAAATCCTCGACACTGCTTTCGAGGAAGACGCTCATCCTTGGATCGAAGCCTGTCCCCGAGCAGCCCTCGTCGGCGCCATCTTGCGCCGCATCGCTTACTCGATGCTCGCCCTGTTCCGCTCCGTCACTCAGCGCTCCGACGAGCGCCGGGCCACTCCATGCCAGACGCTCATGACCGATCTCTTTGTCGCCCTGATCACAACGACGGAGCTCGACTTGCGAGGTCCGAAACCGCTTCGCCTGCGCTGAATCCACGACCGATCCCCCAGGGCTGACGCCCGACCCCAACCCACATAACCGGCTTCTTGCCGAGACCGATCCCTGGGCGCGCGTGAGCGCGGCCCAGGCTCTGCCTTGCCCGAAGCCCCTTCCGGGACCCCTCCCGCTCCCGAAACCGAACCCCTTACCGGGGGCCGCGCTCGCGCGCGCCCTCTCCCATGGATCAAGAGTGCAGCCGCCCGAGGGTAGCTTGTAGTCCCAGAGCTCCTGAGCGATTCTACGGCGGGCGTCAAAATAGCCTCGAGCACCGTGGCAGCAAACTTCCGACTGATCGTCGCAGCGGTGCTGACCGCGTGCTCGCCGCCGCCGCACGCTCCAGCGCAGGCCAAATGCGCTCCAGCGCGCGTCGCCCATGCACCCTCCGAGCGCGCGCCAGTCCCGCGCGCGGAGGTCAGCGTCACGAACGCTTGGCGTCCGGGCCTGTTGGCTGCTGTTCGCGCGATCACCCTCCCTGTTGCCGCCGACGGGAGCTCGTACGCGGGCCTCGCTCTGGGAGCCGAGATGCCGGCCGTGCTCGCGCGCTCGCCATTCCAGGTCGAGCGCGGCACATCAGCAGCGGGTGAGGTCTTCTCCGAGCGCTTCGTGACCGCGCGTTTTCCGGAGAGCGCGCCAATGGACAGCGTGGACTTGCTGGACGGCGTCGTGATCGCAATTTCAGCTCATGGGCAGCTCAGCGCTCCGGACGCGATGCGGGACTCCATCACCGACAGCGCAGCGATTCTCGATGAGCTTCGCCCTCGCTTCGGCATGCCGGACAAATTCAGCGTGGAATCAGAGCAATGTACGTTCTGGTTTCGCTTCCCCGACCCGACTGACCCGCACGGCGCGCGCGCAGAGCTGAGCATACGGCTTCTCGGTCGCCAGCTGACCCTGGAGCTTCGCGACCGCGAAAAAGGAGCATCACTGCTTGCCCTCGAGCAGAAAGCGAAGCTCGTCCTCGAGCAACGCGAGCACGCCAGCGCGTGCGCCGAATGTCGGCGCATCCGCGTGGGTCAGCCGTATGCGCGCTGGTACACGATCGTCTCGGTCGACTCCAGGGCCTGCACGATGAAGATCAAGCAAGTGAACTGGGGCATGCAGCCACCGCCGCAGGGACGCGAGCTCGGCGAAGTGAGCGAGGCGCCTTGCTCGGGCTACAACGGATACTGATCTCGTGAGTCTCTCGAGAATCTCGTCTACTCAGGAGCCAGCGCGGTGAAGACACTTTACGAACCAGCCGAGATCCGTGCACTAGCGCCGCAATTCTCTTCGCCGGCAGAACGTGACGGGAGGTGGGGCGTCGGCTGGGCGCTGACTGAGATGGCTTTGGATGACCCGATCTAGTTAAGCGAGTTAACCTTCATTTTCGAAACTACGGTTGCGGCATGAATCGAGTCGTCGCCCTGCTGGGCTGTCTGTTCGTGCTTTGTCTGCCGTGGGCTTGCAGCTCGAGCCCTTCGAATCCGCCGGGCCCTGTGCCATGCGCGAGCGGTTCGACGAGCTGCGGAAACAGCTGCGTTGCGACCGCTACCGATCCGGCCAATTGCGGCGGGTGCGGTAAAGCGTGCGCGACGGGTCAGCAATGCTCGGCTGGCAGCTGTCAGTGCGCCGCGGGCCTCAGCAACTGCAGCGGCAAGTGCGTGAACCTGGCCACGGACCCGGCCAACTGTAACGCCTGCGGCACGGCCTGCGCGGCGGGTCAATTCTGCGTGGCGAATGCCGGCACGAGCGCGTGCTCGACGACCTGCCCGCTCACCGCCTGTGGCACGAGCTGCGTGAACACGACTCAAGACCTATTCAATTGCGGCATGTGCGGGCACGCTTGCACGAGCGGGCAACAATGTTCGAACGGTGCGTGCACCTGCCAACCCGGGCTGACCCTGTGCAACGGCGTTTGCCAGAGCAGCAGCTGCGGCGGTTCGGGCGGCGCAAGCGGCGCGGGCGGCGGCGCCACGAGCGGTGCCGGCGGGGCCAGCGCAGGAACGGGCGGCACGAGCGGCGGCGCAAGTGGCGCGGGCGGAGCGCACGCGGGCAGCGGCGGTACAGCCGGTACGGGTGGCTCGATGGATCCCACGCCGGTCGATCTGAGCTGCGCGGTGAACGGCGCCACGATCAAAGTCGCTGCGGCGGACGTGATCTCCGACTTTCGTCAAGACACGCCCATCATGTACAAGGTGGGCACGCGCGGCGGTACCGATTGGTATGCCTACGGCGCCGAAGACGCGACGGGTGGCGCTTCCACGCCCGGCATGGGCAGTAATGCCTTCGCGATCGACGCCGCAACGAGCGGCCCGTG
>DATCFJ010000049.1:0-3926 GCA_036509605.1 Polyangiaceae bacterium
ACCAAGACGGCTTCGAGGATCGCGACGGCTGTCCGGATCCAGACAACGACAAGGACGGCATCCCGGACGTGTCGGATCAATGCCCGGATCAGCCGGAGACGAAGAACGGCTACAAGGACGAAGACGGCTGCCCGGACGAAGCCGATCGCGACAACGACGGCGTGCCCGACTCGCGCGACCAGTGCCCGGATCAACCCGAAGACACGGACGGCTTCCAAGACACGGACGGCTGCCCCGATCTGGACAACGACAACGACGGCATCCCCGACGCACAAGACGAGTGCATCGACGAGCCCGAGAACTATAACCACTTCGAGGATGAAGACGGCTGCCCGGACGATCCGAAAGCCGGTAAGAAGAAAGCCAAGTGAAGGCTACGTTCCTCTTGGCGGGGGTAGCGCTCGTGCTGCCCTCGCTCGGTTGTGGTTCGATGGGTTCCGGCGCGAACAGCGCCGCCGACGAGCAGCACCCGCTGCTCGGAGCGGCCGCGCCCTCGTTCGATCTCTCTTCTGCTAGCGGCAAGCAGAAGGTCAGCCTCGCAAGCTACGCGGGCAAGGTGGTCGTGGTCGACTTTTGGGCGACCTGGTGCACGCCTTGTCACGAGTCGTTCCCTGCCTACCAGCGCATCGCCGAGAAGTACGGCAGCAAGGTGGCGGTGATCGGCATCAGCGTCGACGAAGACCCCGCCGGCATTCCGAAGTTCACGACGGAGACGGGCGCGAAGTTTCCAGTCGTCTGGGACGACGGTCAGATCACCTCGAAGAGTTATCAACCGCCGACCATGCCCACGAGCTACGTGATCGACGCGAGCGGCATCGTGCGCTTCGTGCACTCCGGCTTCCACTCAGGCGAAGAGCAAGAGATAGAGAAAGAGCTCGACTCACTCCTGAAGTAGCTCGTTCGTTACTACGCCCGAGCTTACAGGTTTTGGTTTCGAGCGATGTCCAAGAACAAGACACACACCTGACGAGTGGGGCGTGGTGCCCAGTGGCCGCCGACGACAAACCCCGTTTTCATCGAGAAATGCGGGCTTCGAATACTGTGTCGGACATGTGAGGAGGAGAAAGCAGCGAGCGCACTTAACTTGAGCAGTGCTCGTGATTCGTGTTGCTTGGAGGTGGCGACGGGGCAGATGATCAGTAAGTCTGAAGGTCGTTGATGCACTCGTCGCGCCGTACTCTCCTCTCGCTGCTGTCTCTCACTCCGTTACTTGCCGTTTCCTCGGCATGGGCGGCCAGCCCCGGCTTGGACGAGCTGATCGGCCAGCTGAAAAGCGGCACGGATTTTCGCGTGCGCGTCTCGGCTGCGTTGCAACTTGGTAAATCGCTGACGGGTGACGCGGCAGCGCCGCTGGAAGCCGCCCTAGACGACCCAAACGCTTCGGTCCGCGCTGCCGCGGCCGCTGCGCTGAAAAATCTGGGCGACTTGGACGCGCTCGGCGCGCTCGGCGCGCACCGCGGCGACAAGTCGGAAGCCGTTCGCGCTCAGGTGGCGAGCGCCATCAAGTCCCTCGAAGAGGAGCGCACGAGCGGGCCGAAGACCAAAGTGCTGGTCAAGATCGGCATCATGAAGAACGGCTCGGGCGTGCAATCGCAAAAGTTCGAGACCGAGCTGGCTGACTCTTCGCGCCGCAAGCTGAGCGAGCTGCCGGGTGTGAAGGTGCTGACCGTCGCCGACGAAACACCGCAGAAGCCCAGCAAAGTGCCGATGGTGATGGTCACCGGCAATATCCAAGAGCTGAAGGCGTCCCGCGAAGGCAGCTCGATCGTCTACTCGGCCAGCGTGGAATACGTGCTCCACACCATGCCCGAGCAATCGATCGCCGCCAAAGTCTCCGGCCGCGCCAGCACGACCGCGACCGAGCAAGACGCCAGCAGCTCCGCGCGCCGCGCCGAGCTCCGCCGCTCCGTCCTCGAAGCCGCCATCGCCAGCGCTTTGCGCCGAGCTCCGCCCGCGCTGCTCGCCGCCGCACGGTTGTAAGCGCGCTCCCCGGGCTTGCCAGAATCATGGCTTGGGACTCGCGCGAGCGCTGGGGACGGCCTCGTGCCCTCGCGTGGAAGCCGATCTACGTCGGCCTTCCGACGTAGGTCGAGGTTCTCGCGGGCATCCTAGACGCCGCAGAAGCTTCGGCGGCCTAGGGAGTACGCTGGTTCAGAACCGAGCGACGCTCACGCGCAAAAGGGCGCGCTGAGCTCGAGCGCTCTTTTGCGCAGCCAGGTTTGCTGCTCGCGGCTCGTCAACAACGCGGGTGTCGGGTTCGGGCGCGATCGCAAACAGCGCGAGCTCAGCGCAGACGGCTTCGAGCTCAGCCAAGAAATTTACTGCGAAGCGGCCGAAATGCCGGGGAAACGCGCGCTGGTTGGCTAGCTCGCGAAGCCTTGTGTAACCTTCGGAGGTCGCATGCGACTTCCCAAATCAATCGCGGCGCTCACTTGGCTGAGCCTCGCTCTGCTACAGGGCTGCTCCTCAAGCAAGTCACTCGACAATTCGCTGGGCACAGCCGGCGCGACCGCTGCCGCTGGCGGAGCCGGTGATGCCGGCGCGAGCAACCCCGAGCAGTGCACGCCGCCCGGCTATCACGTCGACGCTGCCGCGACGCAGGTCGACGAAGTGCAGGCCGTGTTGCACGACCAAAACGGAGCCGCGGTGCCCCACCTGCCGATCCAGATCTGCGGCACGGACACCTGCACTTACGACTTCAGTGACGCCAAGGGCAAGGTCGACTCCAGCCCGAATGTCCCGCTGATCCTGCCCGCGTTCAAGTTCGGCGACGGCACCGACTACGCCGAGCTCGCCATCCCCCTCACCAAAGCCAAACAAGATCTGGGAGCAGTGGTCGCGCTGCTGTTCCCTGGCTACGCCGAGGGCGCCGTGTTCCCGAAGAGCGGCTCCGTAAGCAACGGTGACCTGACGCTGTTCATCGACAAAGACACGAGCGTGGTTCACGAAGTGCTCAACTACCAGGACGACTCGCAGTTGGTCTTCCGCACGGTCTCGATTCCGGTCGCAGAAAGCGCCCAAGTGCTCGACTCGAGCTTCGGCTTCGAGGTCGCCTACGCGGTTGCGCCGCTGGGCAGCACATTTTGTCCGCCCGCCCGTTTGAGCCTTAAAAATACGCTCAAATGGGACGCCGGCACGGCAGTCGAGGTCTTCATCCAAGGCTTGAACGCAGACGAAGGCTGGGCGCCCTACCGCACCTGGGTCAAAGTCGCCGACGCCAACGTCAGCGCCGACGCCAGCAGCATCGACACGACGAGCGGAGGCATCCCAGTGTTGTCTTCGATCGCCGTGCGTCGCAAATAACATGGCCGGCAGAGCGCGCGTGCTCGCGGTTCGGCTCACGAGCCTTGCGCTGTGCGCGCTCGGCGTCGTCGCCTGCGGCAGCAACACGCCAACCATCCCGCCTGAGCTGCTTGCATCCGGCGGCTGCGCGTCTCCAGATTACCCAGATGGGCCGTTCGGCTCCGAAGAGGGCGACACGCTCGCCAACGCGTGCTTCAAGGGTTTCCGCAATCCGCAAAAGGTCAGCCACGACGACGCCTCTCTCGAGACCATCGCGTTTTCGGATTACTACGACCCGACCGGCAGCAAGGGCTTCCAGCTGGTGCTGATCGACACCGCGGCGGTCTGGTGCTCCGCGTGTCGCACCGAGCACCAGGGCTTGTCGGCAAAGAACGATGAATATAGCCCAAAGGGGCTGCGAATCATCGGCACGCTGTTCCAAGATGCCAAGCATGATCCCGCCACGACCAAGGAT
The DNA here is from genome assembly GCA_036509605.1 of Polyangiaceae bacterium. GTDB lineage: Bacteria > Myxococcota_A > Polyangia > Polyangiales > Polyangiaceae > PMG-095. The sequence goes on from DATCFJ010000049.1 coordinate 3,758, forward strand.
CTGAATAACTGGGTGGAGACCTTTTCTTCTGACTACGCGATGGTGCTAGACCCTGAGTACCAGCTCGGCACCTACGCGACCGCGGACTTGGCTCCGCTCAACATGGTCGTCAACACGCGCACCATGAAGATCGAAAAGAAGCTGGTCGGCGACCACCCAACCGTGCTTT
>DATCFJ010000050.1:0-5375 GCA_036509605.1 Polyangiaceae bacterium
CGTGATGGTCGCGCTCGTCTCTATCTTCGTGTTCAGTGCGCTCGGACCGCTCTTGCCGCACCTCGGCGCCGGCAAGCTCGCCGACAACCTGCTGTTCTTCGCGTTCAAGCTGCCGTTCCTGCCGTTCATCGCTGCGCTCACCTTCGAGCTGCAGCGCCTGCTAGCCAAGTATGCGACCCGCGGGCCGCTACAAGTCCTGCTTTGGCCAGGCTTTTTGGTGCAAAAGATCACGACTATCCAGCCCGATGATCGCCAGCTGGAAGTGGCGCTGTCTGCCCTGCTCGTGACGCTCGAACGCGAGCAGCAAGGCGTGGCTCCCGAGTTCACCAGCGAGCGCACGTTCGATGACTTCACGACACTGACTCGCGGCGCTGTTCCGGCTACATGATCCCGGTTGGAAAGCTCGAGTCCATCGTCCGGCGCTACGCCGAGCTCGATCAGCTGTTGTGTGATCCGAAGGTATTCGGCGACCCGCAGAAGCTGAACTCGTTCAATCGCGAGCGCAGCAGTCTGTCGAACATCGTCGAGGCATTCAACGAGTGGCGCGCGGTCGAGAAGCACGTCGCCGAAGACCGCGAAGCGTTGAATGATCCCGAGCTCGGACCGCTCGTCAAACAAGAGCTGCCGGAGCTGGAGGAGAAGCTCAGCAATCTCGAACAGCGTATCTTCGTGCTGCTCTTGCCCAAGGATCCCAACGACGAGAAGAACACGCTGCTCGAAATCCGCGCCGGCACCGGTGGCGAGGAAGCAGCACTTTTCGCCGCGGATCTAATGCGCATGTACACCCGCTACGCCGAGACGCGTGGCTGGAAGATCGAGCTGCTGTCGAGCAGCGACGCCGCAGCGGGCGGCATCAAAGAAGCCATCTTGCTCGTCACCGGGAGCCGAGTGTTCTCGAGCTTGAAGTACGAGGGCGGCGTCCACCGCGTGCAGCGCGTCCCGGCGACCGAAGCACAGGGTCGTATTCACACTTCGACCGCAACCGTCGCAGTCTTGCCGGAGGCGGACGAAGTCGAGCTCGTGATCGACGACAAAGATCTGCGCTTCGACATCGCAGCCTCGGGCGGCCCGGGCGGCCAGGGCGTGAACACCACCAACAGCTCAGTGCAAATCACGCACTTGCCCACAGGCATGATCGTGCGCTGCCAAGACGAGCGCAGCCAGATCAAAAACAAGGCCAAGGGCCTGAAGATCCTGCGCAGCCGGCTGCTAGAAATCGAGCAAGAGAAGCACGACTCCGCCATTCGCGACGAGCGCCGCGGCATGGTCAAGAGCGGGGATCGCTCGGACAAGATCCGAACCTACAATTTCCCGCAAAATCGCCTAACGGATCACCGCGTCGGCCTGACCTTGTACAAGCTAGACCGAGTGATGGACGGTGATTTGACCGAGCTGCTCGACGCGGTCGGCTCGTTCCATCAAGCAGCATTGCTACAAGCCAATCAAGCCTCCGAGCACACGGGCCCGGGCGGGCCGTGACCGGCACCGCAAACACGAACGCGGTTCCCAGCGTCGATCTCGACGCCTTGTTGTGTGCACTGACGCTCGTGCCGACCGCGTTCGCGCGCAATCGCTTTTTCAAGTTGTTCGAGAATCCAGCGGCGCTCAAGGTGCGGCGGCGCGCTTCGCGCGTGCGCGGCATCATCCGTCAGCTGTGTGGCACGGGCCGCGTGAAAGCGGAGATCACTGGCGAACAAGTGCTCGACGACGGGCAAGTGCTGCTGCGCTATCGCGTCCTTGAGATCGGCTTTTCGCGCACCGCCGCGCTATCGAAGCTCGAAGCCGCTACGCTGCGTTTTGCGTTGTTCCGCGCCGGTGTCGGTACGCTCGAAGCAGAGGACCGCGAGCTGGTGGAGAACGCGCTGGAGCGCCTGAGCAAGAACCTGGCGTTGCCGGACGGGCTACTGACCGCGATACCGGCGCCAGAGCCGTAGCGCCCGCGGCAGGCTAAGGCTGCGACTCAGAGCCTTCGCGCTTGGTGCGCACCCAGTTTTGGGTGGCGCTCGGCGAACGGCGCAGGCGCAAGCTCGCTTTCCAAATCACGTAGAGCGGTGCAAGCGCCAAATCGAGCAGGCCGCGCGCGCCCGTACCAGACACCATCCAGCCGCGCAGCACGTACAACACGACCGCCCAGAGACAGAAGCTGAAGCTCGCAACACTGAGCCGGAAGGAGAGCACCCAAGCCGCGGCGCAGCCCACGACAGCCGCCACGGCTATGCGCGACAGCGGCGGGATCAGCAAATCCAGCGAGAGATCGAGGAGCAACAGCTTGCGCTGAGCAATGGCCAAGCGAAGCATGCGCGCGCAGTGATTGCGCACGAGCTCACGGCGCCCCTCTTCCCAGCGCCGACGCTGCGAGCTAGATGCCGCGGCGCTCGACACCATTTCGCCGTACACGTGTGCTTCGTCTGCGTAGAAGACACGGTGCCCCGCTTCGCCGAGACGGAGGCCGTACTCCACGTCCTCGACCACTGAAAACGCGTTGTGCGGCACTTCTTTGAGCAGGGCGGTGCTGAAACACATGCCGTTGCCACGCAGACCACAAGAGACTCCAAGGCGTTCACGGGCTCGAGAACGAACGATGTGAAAGGCCCCGAAGGCGATCGCCATCAGCCGCGTGCGCCACGCAGCGTCGGGGTTCCGCACGGCGTAGTCCGCCTGAACCGCGTGCGCGCCGAGATCCCGCCGTGCGCAGAACGCGCGCAAAATGTTGGGCGAAACCAAGGTGTCAGCGTCGATCACCACGACCGCGTCGACGGCTTCGGGTAAGGCGTCGAAGGCGTGGGCGAGCGCGTAGCCCTTGCCGCGTAGCTCGACGTTTTGGCGTTCCATGACGACCGCGCCGGCGCTGCGCGCTTGGGTGGCGGTGTCGTCGTTGCAATTGTCCGCCACTACGACCACGTCGAACAGCGCGCTCGGATAGTCCACCCCGAGCAGGCTCTTCACGGTGGCGGCAATTCCGGCCGACTCATTGTGCGCGGGCACGATGAAGCGAAAACGCCGCCCGTCAGCGTTCGTCGCAGGCGGCCTGAGCCGCGCGGACAGCAACGTCGCGACGAACAGGTACGTCGATGCCAGCAGCACCGGTATGCCCAAGACGAACAGCAGCAGGTCAAACACGGATTATCTCGGCTCGATCCGCTCCGTCCGAACGGGCTTGGATCTTCCCGTCTTTAGAGGACAAGCGGCGCGCACGCAAGCCGCGAGCCCTGCAGTACACGAAACGCGCAGGTTACGTTGATCGTGGTGCTCGACGCGCGGCCGAAGGAAAGCTAGAGACGGCCAACCCCGGAATGAGCTCCGATCTCGACCTTCAGGTGCCTGACAGAGCAGAAGTTGCACGACGCGAGACGCGCCGTTTTTTCAAGTTCCTGGTCGTTGGCGGCTTGGGCTTTCTGGTCGACACTGGCTCGCTCAGCATCCTGGTGCTCGTTTTCTCGATGGATCGAGTGTTGGCCAAGGGCATCGCGTTTTCGCTCGCGGTCGTGAACAATTTCACTTTGAACCGCCTGTGGACCTACCCGGAGGCGCGCTCGAAATCCTTGCTCGCGCAGATCATTCAATTTGGCGGGGTGAGCTTGGTCGGGCTCAGCATCAACCTGCTCGTGTTCGGCTGGGTCGACAAGTTTGCGTCGCACTGGCTGGGCTCGGTCCTCACGCTGTACACGGCGCAGTGTGCCGCGGTGGGCGTCGCGCTATTCTGGAACTACGCCGCGAATCGCTTCGTCACTTACAGCGACGTCGGCATCGGTCACTGAAGGTCGGGGCGCGAACGAGCGCGTTCGCAGTTACCGGTGCCAAGTGGCGCCGTCATGCTATGTCACGCGACGCAGCGAACGGCGTACACGCTCGAAAGCGCGCACTTCGGCGTCGCTCGGAGCGGGATCGCGATCCCAACGGAACGGCTCCCGCCGTGGTTCGACGGCTCCACGTTCGCTGACGACCAGAATCGCGCGCTCGACCTCGCCGATCGCACCCTGAGCGCCAGCGAAGAGCGCCAATAGATCCGGCCCGGTCGCTCGCCGCGGCGCGCACCGCACACGCGCCTGTATTCCGCCCGCGCTGGCCTCGAAGCCCGCGACTCGTGCGCCGACGGGATCGGCCCAAGCGTCTTTCGCGCCGGGGAAACCGGCGGCAAGCCAAGCGGCAACGGATTGCGACCAATCAACCATGCCGGCGAGAGCGAGCGTCAGCCCGTGGCGCGACAGCAGAGCCTCGACCGCCCCCAACGAAAGCCGGGCGTCGACTTCTGAAAGGCGCGAAATGGCGTCGAGTGCAAAGGCGGGCCGCTGATCCTGAGGTATCGCGGGCAGCACCTCGAACGGCGCCTCGAGCGCGCCGGGGTTGAACATGCTCTCGGGATCCCAAGCGCGCCGAAGCCGATTCAAAAGCTCGGTACCTTGGCCGAGCTCGGCGGCGAGACGCGCGGCCTTGCTGCGGCCGACGCCGTGGTGATGGCTCAAATTGGCTCCCGCGGCGAGCGCCGCGCCGAGCCCGGCGCGCCAGGCGGCGTCGTAGCGCGCGGGACCGTCACCCGCCTGAGCGCCTAGCGCGGCAAACGTAAAATAGAGCCCGCAACCGTCTGGATAGGCGTGGCTCAGGTGAGCCATCACGAGCGCGTGCTCGGACAGCGCTCGGCGCACCGCTTCGTACACGGCTTCGAGCTTGGACCACGGAGCCGCGACTTCCATCGTGTCGGTGAACGCGCCCAAGCGAAACGAAGACGATTGCCGAAAGCTGACGCCATAGCGATGCGCGAGCCAGCGGCGCGCGGGGCCCTCGCCGAGTGAGCGCGCAGCGGCGCGAGCGCACACGAGCGCCGCGCGCTCTGCGTCCTGGTTTGCCTCTTCGGCTTGGCCTTCGAAGATGAGCAGCAGCGTCGCGCCACCGAGCAGATTCCCCTCCAGGGCCTCGATCGCGCGCTGCAACCAGCGCGGGTGAGCCAGCGCACGCCGTGCCGCGATGCCGAACAGATGCCCAACGCTCGAGCTGCGACTTTTTGCGGATTTCTTGGCGTCGGAGCTCTGACTCAACAAGACCGAGTCGATCGGATCATAGAGCCGCGCCACTTCCGGGCGTAGCCCGGCCTGCAACAGCGTGCGCAGGATGTCGAAGCCGCTCTCGATGCTAGGGCAGGAGTACGACAGAAAGCGTCGCTCCCGCGGTGCCGGATGCAAACGCAGGGTCACGGACGTGATGAAGCCGAGCGTGCCCTCGCTGCCGGTCATCAGCGACACGAGATCGGGACCCGAACGACGGCGCTGCATGCGCACGAAGTCCCCAGTGCCCAGCACGCAGTCGAGCCCGGCAACCATGTCCTCGATTTTGCCGTAGCGGCTCGAGCATTGGCCAGCGCCGCGAGCGGCGACCCAGCC
>DATCFJ010000051.1:0-5826 GCA_036509605.1 Polyangiaceae bacterium
CGAATTCTTAGACCGTTTCGACGCCCGGCGCGTACCCAAGAAATCCCTGGAATATTGGAGGATCGCTTGGCGCCGCGCACACTTCGTTACCTGGCCTTTGCTCTCACCCTTGGTGGCTTGTGCGTTGTGCTCGCCACACGAGCCGACGCTCGCAGCCCGTTCTGGCGCCCGCAGCCCGCGCCGCCTCCGTATTCGTTCTCGGTCGAAGACGAGAATGGTGATGCGTTGCCCACCTTCGCCAAAGACGGACGCACCTTTCTCCTGGGTGAGCCAGGGATCCGCTACAACATTCGCGTGCGCAATCCGACCGCGCAGCGTGTCGAAGCCGTAGTGAGCGTCGATGGCCGCGACGCGGTGAGCGGAGAGCCAGGCGATTACGTGAACGAGCGCGGCTACGTGATCCCTCCCTACGGTAGCGTGGTCGTCGAGGGCTTTCGCCGCAGCTTCGAAGAAGTCGCCGCGTTTCGCTTCACCAGCCCAGACGACAGCTATTCTTCGCGCATGGGCACGCCGCAAAACGTGGGCGTGATCGGCGTGGCCTTCTTTCCCGAACGCGCGCGCCCGCCGGCACCGGTGATGCGCCGTCCCATCCCTCGCCCGTCGCCGTCGCCGTACGACTACTACGGTTACAACGAGTACAATCACGGCACTCAAGCTGGCGGTGCTGACCGTGCAGCTCCGAGCGAGCCCCGCAAGAGCCAAGCCGCGCCGGCTGCTGCCGCTGCTCCTCGTCGAGGGGCCGCCAGCGAAGGGCGCAGCGCGGACGTCGAGCGCCGTCGCGACGCTGCCAAGGGCGCCGCGGACGATCTCGATTCGAGCGGCAGTGTGAACAATTTGGGTACCGAATTCGGCGAAACCCACGAAAGCGTGGTGAGCTCGGTGCCGTTCGAGCGCGCTTCGGCCACGCATCCAGCGCTGCTCAGCACGCTGCGCTACGACGACGCGGACGGTCTCCGTGCGCGCGGCATCGATGTCTCGCCGTATCTGTATGGTCGCCAATTGAACGACGAACCGCAGGCATTCCCCGTATCGCGCTTCGCGCAGCCGCCGCCGCGCTGAACCGTGCTTGGCCGTTCAGCTTGCTGAGTCGAGCCCCTTGAAATCAGAGAGCAAGCGAGTCAGCACGCGGATCATCGGAGCCACGTCGCTCACCGCGGCCATCTCGCGGCACGAGTGCATGCTCAGCATCGGGTTGCCGACATCCACCGCGCGCACACCGAGGCGAGCCGCGGAGATTGGCCCGATGGTGCCGCCGCAGGGCGAGTCGTTGCGTGAGCTGAAGTGCTGCGGCAGGACGTCGGCCGCGCGACACGCCGCGCTGAACGCCGCCGCCGCCGGACCGTCCGTGGCGTACGACTGATTCACGTTTACTTTGATCACGGGGCCGGCGCCGAGCATCGGGCGGTGCTGCTTGTCGTGCTTGTCGGGGTAGTTCGGGTGCACGGCGTGCGCCATGTCTGCCGATACCAGCAATGAGCGGGAAATCGCCCGTGGCAGCGCGCTCGCGTCTTTCGGCGAACAGCTGAGCGCCAAACGCTCCAGCAAGTCCGACATGAAGAGCGAGCGGGCGCCGGAAGCGCTCTGGCTGCCGACTTCTTCGTGGTCGTACAAGGCGACGACGCGCGTGGCCTCGGAATCTGGCGACGCGCCGAGCAACGCCGAGAGCGCGGCGTGACAGGACGACAAGTTGTCGAGCCGGCTCGAGAGCAGAAATTCGCTCTGAGCGCCGGCGAACGCAGCGCGCTGCGTGTCGTACAAGCACAGATCGAAACCCAGCACGTCTTCTACGCGCGCGCCGTTGGAGGGCGTGCCGCGCAGGCCCTCAGCTAGTAGCTCCGCGAAACCGCCGGCGTTGGCCTCGAGCCCGAGCACTGGCACTAGATGCGTCTGCGCGTTGAGCTGTAGGCCGACTGTGTTGACCTCGCGGTTCAAGTGAATCGCCAAGTTGGGCACGCGGCACACGACGCGCTGCAGATCGACCAGCTCTGTCTTGCCGTCTGCGAATACGATGCGCCCGGCGACCGACAGGTCGCGATCTAGCCAGGTCGACAGCAGCACTCCGCCGTACACTTCGACCGAAAGCTGGCGGTAACCCACGCTGGACAAGTCGGGCAGGGGCTTGAGCCGTAGGTTCGGCGAGTCCGTATGCGCGCCGATCAGCACGAAGCCGGCGTCCGCCGGCGGCTTGCTGCCCACCTGAAAGAAGGCGATCGAGCCGCCGGCCCGCACCACGAAGCCGCGCGTCCCGGGTTCGACTTGCCAGGCTTCCTGCTCGCGAAAGGCCCGAAAACCGGCGCTGGTGAGGCGCCTCGCGACTTCGACCACCGCGTGATACGGCGTCTTCGAAGCGTCTAAGAAGGACGCCAGGTCGGAAGCTTCGGGGGGTCTATCCTGCTCGGGCATTGCCTGGGACTATACTCCCTGCCTCGTGATCACGCAGGACGTCTCGTTCGAAGGTTTCACCGCAACCGACTGGCAGCGCTTGGCGGACGTGTTCCGCGCGCCGGGTGCCGCTGAAGCGGGCCGGGCCGAGGGCAAGGCGGCGCGGGGTGGGGTCGTGGCCATCACCACCGGCAATCGCTTGCGCAAGCTGGTGCACACCAAGCGCGGCCGACTGGATCTCGCGAGCGCCGAGTGGCCGATGAAATTGCCCGAGCTCGCGGGCCGCTACGACTCGAGCTGGGCTGTCGAACTGTCCGCGGGCGCGCTCGAAGAGCTCGTGGAGCGGTTTTCCGAGCGCTTGCGACCGAGTCAGCAATACCTCGAGCAGGCTCTGGAGCTGGCGCGCGCGCTGCGTGAGCTCGAAGCAGAGGGCTTGGTTGCGATGTGGCCCAAGCGCTTCGCTGACATCCCGGTGCCAGGCTCGCGTGTGATTAGCACCGCGCTCGACATGCTGTGCGGTGAGGGGCGCACGATCGCGCTAGGTGTTTTTCGGCACGGTGAGCTGTACACCGGGCTCGTCGCGCGCCGCCGCGGGCTGGGCTTCGACCGCATCGTCGGTCCGGACGAGCTGCGCTCGCAGATGGGCCTCCTGTCTGGGGATTTTCGGCGCGACTACCGGCACTTCGCGGCTGCTGCCGAGCGTAACGTCGGCCCGCTCTCGCTAGGTGCTTTCGGCGAGCTCCTGACCTTTCAGTCGCTGGCCAAAGATCCCGCACCGGGTGCCTTCGCGCTGGCGGTAGCGTCGCGCGAGCTGCTAGTCTCGCCGCTGAGTCCGGCGCTGGCACTGCCGCTCGGGCTCGACGTAGGTCGTGCGGCTTTTGCCGGGCTACGCGGGCTCGCCGAGCGCTTCGGCGCCGGCTCCGCGCTGTCGCCGATGTTTGGGCGCGCCGAGGCGTTCGTCTCGCGCGACCTATCTGCGCTGCTCGGTTTCGATCCGTGGGCCGCGTTGATTAGCTTGTTCGAGCGCGATCATTCCAAGCAGGAGCAAGACTGAGTGGCGGCCTCCGGTCGCATTCGGCGCCGGCTGGCGCTCGCCATCGTCTTGACCGCGCTAATCCCGCTGCTCGCCGCGATTTGGCTGGCCGAGAGCACGGTGCGTCAGACCTCCGCACGCTTCTTCATTCCGGACGTCGGCTCGCATCTCGATCGTTCGCTCGGCTTGTATCAGGAGCTGGCGCGCAACGTGAAGGCGCTGATGCGGCAAGAGGCTGCCGAAATCTCACGGCACCCGGCGCTGCGCCGCGCGGCCAAGAGCGGCGACCGTGCCGCACTGGTCGTGGAGCTTCAGCGCGCCTTCGCGGATCACCCGAGCTTGGTCTCGCTGTCCGTGCGCGACGCGGACGGCAAGGTGCTGTCCGAAGTCAAGCGCGACAAGCCCCTCGATCCCGCGCACGAGAACGAGCTCGAGGTGACTCGCTCGCTCAGCGATCTGCCCGAAGGCGACGACGCGGCTCAGCTTTCCGCGCAATTTGCCGCTGATAAGAGCCATTTCGACGAGCTCGGCGAGATGAGCCAATTCGTCGACACGTACAAGCAAGTCGAGCACCGCCGCGAAGCGGACGAGCGCAGCTACGTGCTCTCGTTCTCGGTGCTCTTGTGCATCACCATCATCGCCGCGATTGGCGTGGGTAGCTTGCTCGCGCGCGGCGTATCCAAGCGCATCGCGGAGCTGGCGCGGGCCACGCGCTTGGTCGGCGAGGGCGACCTGAGCATACGCGTGCCCGAGGGCGGCGGTGACGAAATTGCGGATCTTGCCGGCGCGTTCAACCGCATGCTCGGTGAGGTCGAATCGAGCCGCGCGCGTATCGAATACTTGCAGCGCATCAGCGCCTGGCAAGAGATGGCGCGCCGCCTCGCGCATGAAATCAAGAACCCGCTCACGCCGATTCAGCTCGCGGTGCAAGAAATCCACAACCGGTACACGGGCGCGGATCCCGAGTACCAGCGCTTGGTCGACACCACGTTGGAGGTCGTCGAGGACGAAGTCGGAACGCTGCGTCGTTTGGTCGGTGAGTTTTCTGACTTTGCGCGCCTTCCGCAGGCGAGCCTCGAGACTGCGGACTTGGCGGAGTTCCTGCGCGAGCAGGCGGCGCGCTTCGGCGTGCGCGAGGGCGAGGGCGAGCGCGACAGCACCGAGCACGCCCTGGATGAGCTGCTCTCGTTAGGGAAAGCCGCTGATATTATTGTGGAATTTGACGTACCGGGCGGTCCGTGTGAGGCGCTCATCGACCGCCAAATGCTGCACCGGGTGCTGTTCAATCTGGTGCGCAACGCGGCTCAAGCACTACTCGGACGCCCGCCAGGTGAAGCTCGCGTGTTAGTGCGCTTGGCGCGCGATGGAGACTTTTGGAATTTGGACGTCGAGGACAATGGTCCGGGCATTCCGCTGGAGCTACGCGAAACCGTGTTCGACCCCTACGTGACCACCAAGGATGACGGTACCGGTCTCGGTCTGTCGATTGTGAAGAAGATCGTGATCGAGCACGGCGGTACGATTCGCGCCGGCGAGAGCAAGCTCGGCGGCGCGCGGCTGCGGGTGCGCCTGCCCGTGCTTGGAACTCGCGCAGCCGAGCGTGCACTGGAAGACGCGCCCTCGCTCTCGACGCGACCGGATCCGGACCTGCGCGCGGGGATCTCGTGAGCGAGCGTCCGCACTCCAAGGACGACGCTAAGCAAGGTTACGTGGTCGCGGCGCTCGTGCTCGTGGCCAGCCTCGGCCTGGGCTTGTTTGGTCTGCCCCGGCTTGGGCGGCACAAGCTCGATGCCGATTCGCCACTCAGTGGACGCCCCGCTCAAGATTTCATGCTGCCCGTGTTCAGCGCCAACGGCCTCGCTAAGCAGCAACGGCTCTCTGATTTGCAGGGGAAAGCCGTGTTACTCGACTTCTTCGCCAGCTGGTGCGGCCCGTGCCGAGAGCAAGCGCCGATCGTAGAGCGCCTGGCGCGCCGTCTGGCTGGGCCGAAGCTCGCGGTGCTCGGTATCGATACGAGCGACCAATTGATGGCGGCTCAGCACTACTTCACAGACAGTGAACCGAGCTACCCGATCCTGTTCGACGGGGATAACGTTGCGGCCGACGCGTTCGGCGTCACTGGTTTGCCAACGTTGGTCTTGATCGACAAGGGTGGCGTCGTGCGTGGGCTGGTGAGCGGCGTGGTTCGGGAGACTGATCTGGAAGACTTGATCCGAGAAGCTCAGAGCCACTAAGAGGTGCTGGTCGGGACCAGCGAGCGCCCACTCACTCGGCGAGCTCGTTGAATGGTTGATCCATGGCGAGCGGAATCAGCCGCGGTACCATCTTTATCTCGGCGAGCGCAACGGTCATTCGCTGACCGTCGAGCGTGAACGGGACGCGGCGTATTTCTCCCGCCGCGAACACGTTGA
>DATCFJ010000052.1:0-3673 GCA_036509605.1 Polyangiaceae bacterium
GCGTATTCGTTCGGGGGAGTGCTCAATCAGGCGCTGCTCCTGGCCATTCATGAGCTGAGTCACAATTTGGGTTTCCATAGGCCGTGGCAAAATCGGTTGTTCGCCGTGTTGATCAACCTGCCGGTCGGGGTGCCCGTTGCTGAGACCTTCCGCTACTATCATCTGCTGCACCACGTGCATCAGGGCGAAGACGGCACCGACACCGATCTGCCCACCGAGCTCGAGGGGCGCGCGCTACGCGGTCCCGTGCGCAAGCTGATCTGGGTCGCAGGGCAGGGGTTTGCGTACGCGCTCCGGCCGCTGTTCGTGCACCCAAAGAAGCCTAGCGCAGCCGAGCTGCTGAACCTCTTGTTACAGCTCGGGTTCAACGCGCTCGTGTGCTACTTTTGGGGCGTAAAGGCCTTCGCCTATTTGCCGATGAGCTCGCTAATCGTAATGGGCCTGCATCCCGTAGCCGGGCACTATATCTCCGAGCACTACGTGTTTCGGCAAGGCCAAGAGACATACTCGTACTACGGCCCGTTGAACCGGCTTACCTTCAACGTCGGCTATCACAACGAGCATCACGACTTTCCGTACATCCCCGGCTCGCGTTTAGCGCAGTTGCGTCGCATGGCGCCGGAGTATTACGACTCGCTCTTCCACCACAGCTCGTGGACCAAGACTCTGTGGCAATACGTCGCGCGCGCTGACCTCGGCGGCTATAGTCGAGTCAAGCGCACGCGACGCGAGCGCGCCCAGTAGCCCGGTTTCGGCAGTGCAAAGATTCGACTCCGCGGGTGATACTGCGATGCTCCGAGCGTCGAAACTCCGCATCTCCAGGTGCCGCGCTGCGGCTATGCGAGTCTAGCCTGCAAAGCCTAGTGGTGCCGCTAGCAGCTCACCCCGAGCGCAAAACCAGCGCGCTAGAACGTCGTTTCATCGCTCATATCGACGGCATTTCACGGCCTTGAAAAGGCGCCGAAACCGCGCGCCGATAGGCTCGCTTCGAATTCGCAATCGAGACGCGTGCTGGCAGCCGCGAGAAAGTGGGTTTGACCGATGGCCACAATAATCGACGCCGAGCCAGAAGGCATTGCAATCAATCCCGAGCGCACCGCCGTCATCGTGATCGACATGCAGCGTGATTTTCTGGAGCCAGGCGGCTTCGGCGAATCGCTCGGCAATGACGTGTCGCTCTTGGGCGCGGCAGTCGCTCCGATTAAGGCGCTCCTGGAAGGCGCGCGCAAGAAGAAGATGCTCGTCATCCACACGCGAGAGGGACACCGCCCGGACTTGACCGACGCGCCGAAGGCCAAGGTCGAACGTGGTGATCCGAGCACGCGCATCGGCGCTCCCGGGCCCATGGGGCGCATCTTGATCCGCGGTGAAGCAGGTCACGACATCATCCAAGAGCTGTATCCGCTGCCCGGTGAGCCCGTGATCGACAAGCCCGGAAAAGGCGCTTTTTACGCGACGGATCTATATTCGATCCTACTCCATAAGGGCATCGAAAGCTTGATCGTGTGCGGCGTCACGACCGAGGTCTGTGTGCACACGACAGTGCGCGAAGCCAACGACCGCGGCTTCCGCTGCGTCGTTCCGGGCGACTGCTGCGCCTCGTACTTCCCAGAGTTCCACGAGATGGGTTTGCGGATGATCAAAGCCCAAGGCGGCATTTTCGGTTGGGTCTCTGATTCGAAAAAAATTCTTGCCGCGCTGGCCTGATTACGAGCTCCGCCGAGTAGCCGGCCCGAGCAGTGTCGTGCCTCAGCCGCCGCGCTGAAGCGCGGCGCTCCATTTGCAAAACCGTTTCAGATCCAAGCAGTCAATCGGACTCATAACCATGAATTCGGAAACACTCAGGTCACCGGTTTCCACTGCACGAGTTACGTCACACGAAACACCATGTTCATACGGCCCAATGTAGACGAGTGAGCACTGGCAGAGGCGGCGTGGTGTTGCCGTCGACACAGCGCTCAATTTTGGTTCTGACTGATTAGGAGTAAATATGAAAGCCCACGTTGGATTTAGCTTTGCGAAGCGATCGCTCGTAATCGCCGCGACGGCGCTGCCTTCGCTGTACACAGGCCTGGCGAACGCACAGGCGGCGCCGCCGCCACCAGCCCCCGCAGTGCCGCCGGTACCCGCGGCGATCGCCCCGGCTTCACCGCCCACTGGGCCCGTTCCGCCGCCGATCGCCGGCTCTTCGGCGCCTGTCGCCGGAACGGCAGTAGTGCCTGCGCCAGCGGTGGTGACGCCAGCAGCACCGGCGACACCCGCGCCGGCAGAGACTCCGCCAGCGCCACCGGATCCGATGGCAGAGAAGTACAAGCACATCGATATGGGCATTTGGCTTCGGACGGGCGCGGCTTTGCAAAGCGCAGGCAACCCCAAGCACCTCGACGGCATCGGCATGGGGGGCGAGATGGAGCTCCATTTCAGCAACCAAATGCGGAAGAGCGTGTCCTGGACGGCGAACTTGGTCGCTGCCTACGGCGCGCCGGACGGCGGATCGTTCTATCCAGGTATGGGCGGCGCCCCTGGCGGCTCAATCAACGGCTCGGTCAGCATTCTCGACTTGATCGCGCAATTCGAGCCTGACGACGCGTTCCACCTCTGGGTCGGCCGCATGTTGGTCGCCTCGGATCGCTCGAACTTCAGCGGTCCGTATTTCATGGCGCCGTGGATCTACCCGCTGCTGCTCGGCCCCCAAAACTTCGGGACGGCATTCGCCGTCGTCGGGCCCAAAGAAGGGCCCTCGGGTCGTAACGACGGCGCCACCATTTGGGGGCAGGCCAGTGGCGGCCTCTTCAAGTACTACTTGGGCGTTTACAACATCTACGACGCGGCCTCCAAACCGCTGATCAGCGGGCGCTTGAACCTGAGCTTGCTCAGCCCCGAGCCCGGCTACTACAGCAGCAGCACCTACTACGGCAAAGACGTGCTCGCGATCGGCGTCGGTGGTCAGTACGAGAAAAAGGCGGAAGGCTCGATCAAGCCGGGTGCGGGTGGCGCGGCCACCGACTACGGCATGTTCAACGCGGATCTGCTGTTCGAGAAGGATCTGAAGGAATCCGGTGTGCTCGACGTCGAAGGCGCATTCTACAAGTACGTCGGCGACGGTGAGGGCTTGAACGCTTCGTACATGGCTCTCGCCAGCTATGTCTTGCCCGAGACCAGCGTCGGCAAGTTCCAGCCGATGGTGCGCATTCAGCAGGCGATCGAAAAGAAGGTGGCAGACGGCGGCCTCGACCACACGGTCACCATGATTGACGGTCAGGTCGGGTACATCGTGGATTCGTATTCGACGCGCTTCGCGTTGGGCGTCTCGCACGCCTCCAGTGGTGGGGGTCTGTATACCAACTCCGTCTTCGCCGGCGTTCAGCTCCAGAAGTAAATCACGGGTTAACTTGGTCGAAGGCTCGGCGGACTTGATGCCCGCCGAGCCTTCGGCCCCCATAAAAATCTAGTCTTATTTTGCTCGCTCCTCAGCGAAGTATGCGGTCGGAACAGAGATGTTTCCGGCCGCGACTCGTCTCGGAAAAGGACGAGAAACACTCTCGGGAAAAGGATCTCCGCATGCACATGACCAACAAGGCGCCATTGCTCTCGCGCCCGCGCCGCGCCTTCGTTTCTTGCCTCGGCGTTGCGCTGACGGCGCTCACCCTCTCGAGCTGCAGCAAGAAGACGG
>DATCFJ010000053.1:0-2626 GCA_036509605.1 Polyangiaceae bacterium
CCTGCGCCTGCCACCAAGTCTGGCGGGACGCCGGCTACACCGCCGCCCGCCACTGTCCCGGCCGTACCCCCCTGTGCCACTCGCCCACCCGAGCTTTCACCGCCCGCGCGACCGCCGAGCGTGCCGCCGGAGCTCTGCGTGCCGCCGGAGCTCTGCGCCCCCCCGACGCTCGAGCCGCCGTTCCCGGACGAGCTCAGATCGCCGACCTCATTCACGTTGCCCGAGCAAGAAAACGCGCCCAGTAGCGACGATACTCCGAAAACACCCCACTTTACGGCCCCGAATCTCATTTCTGCGTTCCTCCGCTTGGTTCGTTGGTTGGTTCCCTGAGCGCCGCCGAACCATTTGGCAAAGTTGCAAAACTGGCGTGAGCGCTGGGGACCGGCACGGCGAGATTCGGCGTGGACGGCGTGGTCGGCGTGGTCGGCGTGGACGGTTGACACGCTCTCATCAACCGAGCGACGAGCGGCGAGCTCGGGTGCTCTGCCGCGAACCGCTTGGCGAGCGCTACGTCCGGCGGGCCTTGCTCGCAGCGAGCGAGCACATTGAGTGCCTCGCGCTCAGTGACGAAGACACCGTTTGGAAACTGCGTCGCGTGCTCGGCAAGCCAGGCGAGGGCGTGTGTTGGCCGATGCGCGTCGAGGTCGGCCTTGGCCAGCGAGATCAGCTTCAGCTCGGCGTCGAACGTTGCGGACGACGCCGAGCTCGGCAACGCGCTGGGCGCTGCGGCAAGCCGCGTCTCGGCCGAGACAGGTTCTTCATCCTTGGCAGCCGGAGAAGCGGGTTCGTGCGCTTCGGGGGTAGGCGCCGCACTGAGCGCGACAGACTTGGACGGTGCGACATGAACCGCCGGCGGGCTCGCGCTGCCCAACACGGCGCGCGGCGCCAATAGCGGCCCAACCGCCCCAGCGCCGACCAAGCCCAGCGCAAACCCCGCCAAAATCCACTTCGGGACCAACCACAAGCCGAGCTTGAGCGGCCCGGCGGCAACCGGTAGCGGCGCTACGTTGGCAGCTAAATCCGCCGCCAGGCGCGTCCAGCCGTGCTGCGCCGCGGAGCTCGGGGGCGCGGCAGCGCGCTCGGCCTGAAACAGCGCGGACAGGTCATCGCTTGTGCTCATCGAGTCCACCTTTCGTCCCGCACTCGATCGCGCTCCAAGGTTCTTGCGAGCTGAACGCGCGCCGCACGCAGCCGTGAATCCACAGTGCCCGCCGGCACACCCAAGGTGCCGGCGATCTCGAGCGACGTAAAGCCTTCTAGCTCGGCAAGGATCAACACCACGCGCTGCGGCTCGCTCAGCTTGAGTAGCAACTGCCTGAGGTATTGCGCCGCCTCGGTCTCGCGCTCGGCGTCCGACACGAGCTCGGGCTGCTCCGTGACGTAGCGGCTCGTCTGACGCCGTTGGCGCGACCGGTCGCGTTGCATACGCCCCACGACGCGAAACGTGATCGCGAACAGCCACGTGCGGATGCTGGAGCGCCCTTCGAACTCGCCGAGCCGGCGCGTCGCCACCAGAAAGACCTCGTGCACGGCGTCATCCAACCAATCCTCCGTACAGCCCAGACGCCGCGCGTTGCGCCAGACAAACGCAAAGTGCTCGCGATACAGGAGCTCTGCGGGCGCTGGCGCTGGCGCTAACCGTTCGGCGACTGGCACCCCCGTTTGTTCCCCAGGCTCGGGAAATTCATTTAGCGATTTTTGGAACCCGGAGGGCGCCATCTCAAAGCTCGAAGGCGAAGCCCAAAAACACGCTAAAACCCCAGGCGTTAGGCCTGAATGCCTGGACTGGCTGTCCGTCTTGCCCGATTCCAAAACCCGGGCGCGACAACGCCCCGGAGACCTCGAAGCCGCCTTCCGGCATGAGCCGCGAGCCCGTGTACGCAAGCTCCAGGCCCCCCGCGAGGTCGCTATACAGGGCGTGCGGTGTGCGCGGCTTTTGCAAGCCGAGCCCGCTTCCGCTCGCGCTCATGTCGCCGAGATCGCCACCCGCGCAGGCGGCCGCTTGCCACGCACCGGACAGCGCTTGCCAACAGGCGCGAGCGCCCAGCGTATTCAGCGCCAGGTCGAGCGAAACCGCCGCGTTGTTGACCGCCTTCTCGCGCGGCACCCAGTAGCGACCCACGAGCTGTGCGCGAAAGCTTTGGCGATGCCACCCGAGCGTGGCTTCGAGACCCGCACCCAGGCCTGGCAGCGGGCCGGCCCCGGCGACGCCGTGCAGCGCGAAGCGAGCGCCGCGCAGCATTGAGCCGCGATCTACGTGCGCGGGCGACGCCGGGCTCGGCTCGCCCCGCCGCGCCGGCGCCGGAGTGGCGGGCTCGGGCGGCGTGCTAGGAGCTGGCGGCTCAGCGACGACAGGCGCGTCTACATGCGCGTCCCGCGTCTGTTGAGTCGCGCGGACACGCTCGGGATCGATCGCCAAAGCGATGACCAACGCCACGGCCTGCACCAAATTCTCGCAGCTCGGGTGCTCGAGGTAGCGCTCTTCAGTGCCTCAGGCATCCCCTCAAAGAAGCGCGTAGATTCGATCAGTTGCGCGTAGGTCGCGCCACAGCAGATGAAACGTTCGCCTGACGTCCACGATGACGGCGCGAGCAACGCCCGCCATGTACTCATGGCCTTGCCGCAG
>DATCFJ010000054.1:0-4292 GCA_036509605.1 Polyangiaceae bacterium
CGCGCAGCAGCGCGAGACCGCCGATCTGTGCCTTAAGTCCGGCGCTCCGCGGGTACTCGAGCTGAGCGCCGACGCGACGAACGCCGAGCAGCTACAGCGTGCGGCGAGCGAGTTCCTGGGTGCTTACGGGCCACCGGATGCGCTGATTCACAACGCGGGCATCGCCGGCCGCACGAGTGTCGAAGAGACGACGCTCGCCTCCTGGACCGAGCATGTGCAGGTGAACCTGACAGCCGCGTTCGTGCTCACGCGCGCACTGCTGCCGGCGATGCGTGAGCGAAACAGCGGCCACATCGTGTTCGTCGGAAGTATCTCCTCGACGCTCGGCACCGCGAACCTGTCGGCCTACTGCGCAACGAAGTGGGGCATCGTCGGTTTCATGAAGAGCTTGGCCGAAGAGCTGAGCGACACCGGGCTCATGACCTGTGCCGTACTCCCAGGCTCCACCGACACGCGCATGCTCGCGGGCAGCGGCTTCCCACCGCGCATGACCGCCGGGGTCGTCGCCACGACTCTCCTTCACTACGCCCTGGACGCCCCGCTCGCCCACAACGGCGCCAGCATCGAAATGTTCGGAGTCTGATCCAACCCAGGCGAGGAATCAGTGGAGGCGGGAGCCGGGCTCAACCGGGGCGCGCTGGGCTCCTTCGCCGATTTCGCCGTTAGTTTTGGGGTCGGGGCCCCAAAACCAGAGGGTGGGGCCCCGCTGGATTCACTCCAGCGGGGCGGGAGCTGAGCTCCCGCATAGGAGAGGGCCCGCCACACCCGCTTTTCTCTACCGTTGCTCCCTTCCGGGCCTGGCGGGGTTCAAGCTGCGCTGTCGGCGGACCCACAGATTCAGTGACGAATGACGGCATAGCGCAGCCCCGCCTGTCTGCCAAGGACTGAGCGCTTCAGCCGGATGGCAGGGCTGAGGGCACTGGGCACCGCCCAGAGCGCCGGTGCGTCCCGGGGCAAATCCGGGGTACATTTAGAGTTGGCTCCAGAAACCTTCGAGATTGGTCGGTTCATGAGCGAGTCACAGCGACCGAAACAGACAGCGCTCGAGTTCGTGGTCCCCGATCTAGAGCTCGAGTCGGCGCCGCGCTCGCGAGCGAACGGCGCAGCAGTGCCCTCAGCGCCGACGCAACGAGGCTACAGCGCACCCAACCTGTTCGACGAGGATCCATTCGAGTCGGGCAGCCTCAACATCGAGCTGAACCAAAACCCAGGCGAAGGCACGGTCGACTTCGGGAGCTCGGTCAACTTCGACGGCGCGAGCGGCTTCGAGCTCGAGCCCATAGCCCGCGCACTGAGCACCGACAGCGAACCGCAATCGGTCGTCACGCGACGCGTCGAGCCGAGCTCTGGCGAACCTGCCTGGCCCTCGGGGCGAATGCTCGACGCTGAGGGGCTGACGATCGATCCGGTGGAGGTCGTGATCCTTGCCGACTACGGACCCGCACCGAGCAGCGCCCACTTATCCCCGGCCTACGCGTACCGCGTATTCACGCGGCAGCGCGAGCTAAAACGGGGCCTGAGCGCGCTGACCAACCAGCGGGATAGCGCAGAGGCGGAGCGCGAGTCCGCGCTCGCTGAATTGGCTCGCACCGTGCGTCCAGCGGCTGAACGAGTCGACGCGTTCCGACGCTTCTTTACGCCGCTCATCGAGCTCGAGCAGCTAGCCAGCCAGCGCGGTCAAGCGCTGTCTTCTGTGAACGCCGAGCTTGGCGCTCACAGCGCGACCTTCGATGCCGAGCTGAGCCAGCTCGGCGAGCAAGTGAGCGCGCAGCAGACCGTCGAACTGGAAGCCGAGCGCGTTCACGCGGAACGCGAGCAGCTCGCACAGCGCGCCGAGGCAAAGCTCAAACGAGTACACATCGAGATCCGCGCCGTAACTCACGTGGCCGAGCAGAAGCTCGGTCCGCAGGGCGGACAGATCCCCGAGGCAGAAGCCTCACAGCTAGCGACACTCCGCCAGCGCGCCGACGCCATTCAACCGGAAGTGGCTCAAACCAAGGCGGATCTCGAACAAGCCAAGCAGAGCCTCGGGCAGGCCCGCGCCCGACTCGACGCCCTACGACAGAACCAGCGCCTGACCTCGCGCAAGAAGCAAGCAGTCGGTGAGCACTATCAAAAAGAGCTTCAGGTGCGCAGCGCTGGTCTCAGCGAGAGCGAGACACAACAACGCAAGGCTTTGGCAGAGCTCGGTCGTGCAGTGCTCGCCGCGCACGGCTCGGTGCCTGTCCCGGCACCCTGGCTAGAGCGAGTTCGCGCTACCAGCGAGCGCGCCGATCAATTGGTACGACGCTCGGAAACGCAACGCCGGGCGCTCGACGCCTATGACCGAGCCAAGGTCGCGCAGGGGGTTCGCTTGGTGTGCACGGCAATCGGCCTCGCCGTGCTGCTGATTGTGCTCAAAATCGTGCTGTAAGACGCCCACCTTGAACGACTCCGACAAATCCCGACGGCTAACCGAGCTCGACGCGCAAGCGACACTCGGCGGCGGACAGGCGCGCATCGACAAGCAGCACGCTCTAGGTAAGCTGACTGCGCGCGAACGCCTCGATCTGCTGCTGGACCCCGGCAGCTTCGTCGAGATCGGCCGCTTCGTCACGCATCGCGCCACCGACTTCGGCATGCAAGATCAACGCTTCCCCGGCGATGGCGTAGTCACGGGGCAAGGCACGATCGACGGTCGAAGCGTATTCGTGTTCGCGCAAGACTTCACTGTTTTCGGTGGCTCCTTGGGCGCTGCGCACGCCCAGAAGATCACCAAGATTATGGACCACGCCCTACGCGTGGGCGCACCGATCATCGGCCTGAACGACTCCGGAGGAGCACGCATTCAAGAAGGCGTCGAATCGCTCGGCGGCTACGCGGACATCTTCCTGCGCAATACGCTGGCGAGCGGCGTAGTCCCGCAAATCAGCGCTATTTTGGGCCCATGCGCGGGCGGCGCCGTCTATTCGCCGGCGATCACCGACTTCGTGTTCATGGTCGAGAGCACGAGTTACATGTTCATCACGGGCCCAGACGTGATCCGAACCGTGACCCACGAGGAGGTCAGCAAGGAAGAGCTCGGCGGCGCGCGCACCCACGCCGCGGTCAGTGGAGTATGCCACTTTACGGCGGCCGATGACGCTAGCTGCATCGCGCGTGTGCGCGAGTTGATGAGCTTCTTGCCCTCCAACAACACGGAGGATCCTCCGCGACGTTTGAGCTCAGATCCGGTGGAGCGCGACGCCCCAGAGCTCGAGCGCTTGGTGCCGAGCGAAAGCAACAAGCCGTACGACATGCTCGACGTGCTTCGCGCCGTGGTCGATGACCGCTACTTGCTAGAGGCGCACGAAGCCTTCGCGCCCAATATCTTGACCTGCTTTGCTCGCATTGGCGGACGGCCGATCGGCATCGTCGCTAACCAGCCAGCCATGCTGGCCGGTGTGCTGGACATCGACGCCAGTATAAAAGCCGCGCGATTCGTGCGGTTTTGTGACTGCTTCAACATCCCACTGCTGACCTTCGTCGACGTTCCCGGCTTCTTGCCCGGGGTTGAGCAAGAGCACCGTGGCATCATCAGCCACGGCGCAAAGTTGCTGTACGCGTACTGCGAGGCCACGGTGCCGAAGCTGACGGTCATCACGCGCAAAGCGTATGGCGGCGCGTACGACGTCATGAGCTCCAAGCATATCCGCGCCGACGTGAACTTGGCTTTCCCAAGCGCCGAAATCGCCGTAATGGGCCCGGACGGCGCCGTGAACATCGTCTACCAGAAGCAGATCGCAGAGGCGGTCGACAAGGCCGCCGCACGCGCGGATTTCGTCGAAGAGTACCGCAATCGCTTCGCTAACCCGTTTCAGGCCGCCGAGCTCGGCTTCATCGACGAAGTGATCGAGCCGCGCCTGCTCCGCCGCCGGCTAGCCATGTACCTGTCTTTGTTCGCAACGAAGCGCGACCGCAATCCGCCGCGAAAACACGGCAATATCCCGCTCTAACCCTACGGATCCTGAGGCGGCTATTCCGGCGGGTCGAAGTAATCGACTTCGACGCCCCGGTGCGTGCGAAAACGCGTCACGCCTGCACCACGCGAAACCACGTAGTTCGGTCCGACAGGTACCTTGCCCAGACCGCCCGGCGTATCGACGATAAACTTCGGCAGTGCGATGCCGCTCAGCCGCCCTTGCAGCTCGCTCATGATCCGCAATCCAGTGTCGAGCGGCGTGCGCAAATGGCTCGTGCCGCGCACCGGATCGGTCTGGAGCAGGTAGTACGGCTTCGCGCGCTCGCGAACCAAACCACGAAACAGCTCCGTC